>CAUBMI010000016.1 GCA_958436995.1 uncultured Collinsella sp. | reverse complement strand
TTGCCGCCGCCAAAGACGACCTGCTCGGACTGAACGCCGACGCACTTGTAGACGCCCTCGCCCCAGACCTCGTCGTAGATCTTCTGGAGCGTGTCGACGGCCAGCTGGTCGTTCTCGTCGCCGTACTGCGGGACGATAACGCCGTGGTTGGTCACGAGGTAGTTCATGTAGGAGGCGATCAGCGGCTCGTCGGGGACGCGCGGCTCGGCGTTCTCGTCGGCGTCGATGGTGTCGCAGGAAGCCTGGTCCATGAACAGCGGGTTCACGGGCATGCAGAGCTTGTAGACCTTCATCTTGCGGCCCTTGGCGTCGACGGCGTTGGAGAGGGTCTCGTAGGCAGCGTGGCACTGCTCGTAGAACGGATACTCGGGATCGTCGGTCCAAATGCAGGCCATGACGCCCGGCGCGATGAACGTGGCGACGTCGTCGATGTGGCCGTTGGTCTCCTCGGGGTCGATGCCCTCCTTGACCCAGATGACCTTCTCGACACCCAGGTAATCCTTGAGGTGCTCGTCCATGTAGGCGCGAAGCTCCTCGCTCCAGGGCTCAAACTTCTTGCGGTACTTGGGCCAGATGGACTCGGGATCCTCTTCCTCCTCCAGAACCGCAGAGCAGGTGCGGCCCGGGGAAAGCAGGCACTGGTCGGTCACGACAAGGGTGCCCTCGCCGTCGACGGTGATGGAGCCGCCCTCGAGGATCATGTCGTCGGGACGATAGCGGCGGCAGCCGGAGAGCTCAGCCATCTTGAGGGCGATCTGCTCGTCCTTGTCCCACGGGAAGTACAGGCCGTCGACGAGGCCGCCGTAGGCGTTGAAGTGCCAGTGGTTGGCGCGCTTCTCGCCCTTGCCGTTGATGACGTAGGTGGCGGCAGTGTCGCGGAACCAGGCGTCGTCGGTGGTCATCTCGATGACGGTGACGTTCTCGTCGTTCTCGAAGACGGCCTTGCAGTTGGCGTAGTCGACCTGGTTGGCGCACATATAGACCGGGGTGAACTCGGAGATGGCGCGGGCGATGGCGGCATACTGCTTCTGGGCCGGCTTGGCGCCGTGGGCCCAGGTGTCGGTGCGGTGGGGCCAGCCCATCCACACGCGATCCTGCGGGGCGAACTCAGCGGGCATAAAGAAGCCGTCGGCCTTGGGGGTGGACTCGGACTCGGTGATCGTACGCATAAGATTTCCTCCAAATCGAACGATCGCTTGCTGCGGGCGGGTTACCCGCAGCCTAAAACCAAGAGATGGTAGGCGCCCGTTCCCCGGCAAAGGTCGGGGCGCCCGGTGCCGGTTTTCACGGAATCGCACCGGCAAGCGACGACGTAACCAAGTGCGCGGAGACAAAACGCACGAAGGATACGGAAGAGAGATTGGGGTGGGCGGTGGTTACCGGAGCTATCGCTCACACCCACCCCGGGGGAATGGTTAGCAAACCTGTCGCTTGGACACGCCTCCGAAGAGGCTAGAGTGCCCGGAGTCGGGAGCGACAAGCCCGACGAAGCGCGCGTTGGTACACGAGGAGGGTTGGAGCCCCAGAACCGGGTGCTCTAGTTCTCCTCGGCCTCGGCGGCCTCCTCAGCGAGACGCTGGGCTGCGAGCTCAGGGGTCAGACCCTTGTACTCGGTCTCGCGGCCCTTAGCGCTGACGACGCGGACGACCTCGCCGATGAGCACGAGCACGATGAAGATAACGATCATCGGGACCTTGTCGCCAATTTCAGCAGCGGAGAACGGGATCAGCGTGGCAACGATGGCAAGAACCAGCTCGATGCAGGGGATGGCCAGCATGACCTTCATCATGGCGCCCTTAAACGGGAACGTGAAGATGCGCTCACGGTTGGGGTCGTTCTTACGAAGGTTGAGGAACGCCGGGAACATCGGGATGTAGGTCAACAGCAGGAAGACGACAGAGGTGCCAAAGAGCATCCAGAAGACACCGTTGGAGATGGCGTCGATGGGAACGAGCTGCAGGCACAGCACCAGGGAGGCAATGACAGCGTTGACCAGGTTGGCGCCGTTGGGCATGTCGTCATCCGAGATCATCGAGGCGAAGACCTTGGGCATGTTGCCGTGCTCGGCAGCGTAGCGAGCAACGGAGTTAACGCCGAAGGACCAAGCGGCCATGTTGGCGAACAGGGTGATCAGGAAGGCGATGCAGATGACCTTAAAGATCATGGAGTCGCCCACCATGGTCTGGACTGCGACGATCATGCCGTAGTCGGGATCGATGGAGTCGGCCGGCACGGCGGCGCCGATGCCAAAGCCAGCGAACAGGTAGATCACGGCGATGGACAGGCCACCGACGATGATGGCCTTGGGGATATCGCGAGCGGGATCGGCCATGTCGTCGGTCATGGTGCAGATGACCTCGAAGCCCATGAAGTTAAAGATGATGATCGACAGGTAACCGAGAGCGTTGGTGTTGGTGAGCTCGGGCAGGAAGGTGGCAGCGGACATGTCGTTCGCAAAACCGTTCTCCATGGCATACCAAATGCCCAAAGCGCCAACGATAACGGCGACGGCGACCTTGATGATGGCGCCACCGTTAAGGACCCACTCGGAGTCGGCCGCCTTGGAGCGGCCCATGAGATAGACGATCCACACAAAGGCAAGATCGATACCCATCTTGGCGATCAAGTTGAACTCGACGCCAAAGACCATGCCCAAAATGTCGGGGAACATGGTAGCCAGCGAGGCGATCCACAGCGGGTAGTTGACCCAGTAGTAGTACGAGATGCGGGCGCCCCATTTGTCGCCCAGGCCATCGCGTACCCAGTCGTAAATGCCGCCCTCGCCGTCATAGGTGGTACCGAGCTCGGCGACAACCATGCCGTAGGGAAGCAGGAAGGTCAGGATCAGGAAGATCCACCAGAAGAACTGCTGGTTGCCAATGGCAGCAGCAGGAGCGGCGGCCTCGCAAACGAAGACGACGCAGATGATGGTCGAAATGACCGTCAAGAAGGAAAGCTTTTTCTTTCCGTCGCTCATGATGAGCTCCTTCGCTCAGTCTTGGACAGATCCGAGGCCCAAGGTACTAAGGCAATTGCCTGAGCCTCGGTGAGCGGACGACAGGAGACGAGCATCCGCCGCCCGCAAACGTGCGTTTAGCAGGCTTAAGGCTTAGAGCTGCTCGAGAGCCTCGAGAGCGGCGTGAAGCTCGGCCTTGGCGGAGTACTCGACACCCTCGTCGTTGAGCGGGGTGCGCTTGCCCAGGGCAGCGAGGAGAGCACGGATGGAGTGCTTGCGGTTCTCGGCCTCGACCCAGCACAGGGAGCGCTCGGGATCGTCCATAACCTCGTCGACGACTTCCTCGTTGCGAGTGGCCGGCAGGCAGTGCATGAACTTGGAGTTGGGGCCGGCGAAGTTCATCATGTCCATGGTGACCTGATACTTGGGGTAGAACACGTCCATGTAGTTCTCGCCCGAGACCTCCTCGTCGTACAGGCCATACCACACGTCGGTGTAGATGAAGTCGGCGCCCTTGATGCACTCGATGTCGTCGGAGATGACGACGGAGCCGCCGGAGACCTTGCAGTTCTCCTCGGCGATGGCCATCATCTGCTTGCCGAACTCGGCGCGCTCCTCAACGGTGCCAACGTGCAGGCCGCCGTCGGGGATCTGGTGGCCCTTGGGTCCAAACTGGACAAACTTCATGCCGACCTTGGAGGCGATGAACATGAGGGAGACGCAGACCTGGGTGGCGTCGCCGATGAAGGCCAGGGTGCAGTCCTCGATCTTCTTGCCCTCGGGGAGGTTCTCGAGCATGGTCATGAGGTCGCCCATCTCCTGCGTGGGATGGTTGAACTCGGACATGCCGTTGATGACGGGGGCAGCGGAGCCCTCGGCGAGGCCGGCGACGTCCTTGTGACGGTCGACGCGAGCCATCATGATGTCGAGCAGCGAGCCCATAACGCGAGCGGTGTCGCCCAGGGACTCGTGACCACCGAGCTGGATGGTGCCAGGGCCATAGAACTGAGCGTGGCCGCCGAGGTCGGTCATAGCGGTCTCGAAGGAAAGACGGGTGCGGGTAGAAACCTGCTGGAAGATCATGCCGAGGCTCTGGTTGCGGAGCAGGTGCGGATAATAACCGTCGACCTTGATGGCCTTCTTCATTGCCAGGCCAAGATCCTCGATAGCCATGATCTGCTCTTTGGTGAAGTCGTTGGTGTCGATGAAATCCTTAGGCAGCGCCATGTCGATTCCTTTCCGCCGGTCGTGCCGACTATTGCTATGAGGCGCTCGAACATCACGCCTCGTGTTGACAAGACCATCATTCACCCGTATGCAATTTTTACCTAGTTTATTCGGGATTAAAGACCGTTCACGGAGTTACACCCCCTCTAAACCAATATAAACCCGCAGGTAGCCAGCTTGCAGGGGGTTTACTATCTAGAACCGCGAACGGTATACGGCTATGCTGTATCTCGGCGCCTAATCCGCAATGGAACGAAGGGTTGAGACGTCTATATCCCACAAGGTATACAGGGCTCGGCCATAGATGAAATGAAATGGGGCGGTGGCAGATGAACACCCTGATGTTCTTCTATACCCTAGCGATACTCGTGATCTGTATTGTGACGGCAGTGCTTTCGCTTGCCGCCTATGCCTCGTCTCGTCGACGCTTCTTTATCTATGGCAGCGGCGTTTTTATTTGCTATGCCATCGAGATGACCGAGATCTTCTTTTTTGAATACACGTTGCAAAACCAGAGTTTTCCAGCCAGCGACTATTACTCAATTACCATGCCTGTGTTGCGGACCCTTGTGGCGACCGCTTCACAAGCTTTTATCTGGCTCATTGCCATGGACTTGCTCGACAAACATTCAAAAAAGCAGTTTGTTATTCCCGTCGCAACGTTCTTCCTGAGCGAGCTGCTGATCATTGTCGCTGTCCCCTACGGCCCCATACATCAATGGCTCTACTACACGATGCGTCAGGTATTCCTTGTATTTGTGGGACTGTATATCTTTTGGACGGCGCATAAAAGCACGCAGGTCGAGCTTAAGGCGCGCGTCAACAATCAACGAAAGCACCTCATTATCGGCGCCATTCTGGTCGGGTGCATCGTTGCCGAGGATTTCTACAACATCCTTGTTGTTCCCATGAGCCTGGCACCCTCTTGGCTGCAGCTGTACCTGTCCGAGCGCAACTTTAGCGAGAACATCTTTGCGTGCTACTTTGCGATTCTGCTGATCATCTATGCCTATCACGTGCTTTCGATTCGCATGCAGGAGGCGCCCGAGGAAAAGAACGTCAGCGATCTTGATCGACACATCGAAGAGCAGATGCCCTTCTATCTCAACGCCTACAAGCTCTCCAACCGCGAAACCGAAGTCATGCGTCTGGTTGTGTTGGGCAAATCGAACCAAGAGATCGCTGACGAGCTCTTCCTTGCCGTGGGTACCGTCAAGACCCACATCCACAACATCCTGGTCAAAACCGAGCAGCAAAACCGTACGACCCTGATCCTCCACTTTTGGAAACGATAACCTACCAAAAAGGGACAGGTTTATTTTGGCAGGTTTTATCTGGGCAAATGCCAAAACCGCCGCGAGGGAGCTACTTTCCCTCGCGGCGGTTTTCTAGCAGTAAAACCAAGTGAGTAGGCTTTTGGCGGGATGCCGAGCACGCCCCAAAACGCCACAGCCCTGACCTGCGGTTTTGTTGAGCGTTTGTCGCAATGTGCTCGGCAGATCCAAAAAAGTCTACTCACTTAGTTTTGAGATGCATCAGGCGGGCAAAAAACCGCCGCGAAGGGGGCCCGGCTTCCTTCGCGGCGTTTGTTCGCTGTGGTTATGCGGCGGTTTTGCCCGCTCGCTACTCGCTGTAGCGGGTGGCGATGGCGGCTCGCACCATGCCGGTACTCATGAGGTACGTTACCAGGAAGTAGCCACCATAGGCTGCCAGGAAAATCGCACAGGTAAGACCCACCGTGCCGCCGATGCTCATGTTGCCAAACGTGCTCACCAGCTCGATGATCACCTTGAGCGCCACAAAGGAGTGCGCCAGGCCCACTGCCAGCGGGAACAGGAAGAATACCGCTTGCTGCGCCATCACCGAATGGCGAATCTGGCGGTCGTCACAGCCGATCTGTGCCAGCACACGATAGCTGCGGCTGCCGTCGGCCACATTGGAGAGCTGCTGGATCGATAGGATTGCCGCGCACGCAACGACCAGTACAAAGCCAATGTAGATGGCCAGATAGCTAATCATGCCGTTCATCTGCGCTGCTTGCGTGTACATCTCGGAACGCGTGATGAAGACTCCCCACGACCCCGGCTCCTTGCCGTTAACGAGCAGATTGTCGAGCAAGGTGTATTTAATGCTCTCGTCTGCCTCGGTCGTACCTATACCCTGTTTGTAATTAACGAGCAGATTACTGGAATACGGCTGCAGATTAAGCTGGGACAGCAGCTCATCGGCTACGACCACGGTACCGGGATTGCTGCCCATCGCCGAGTTGGCGATGGCCGCCGTGTCCTCGTCCGACTTATCGGTTGCGGGCTTGAGCGTATGTCCGCCCAAGGTGAGGGTATGGCCGCCGGCCATGTATTTGGTGTACAGGTCGCCCAGCTCACCGCCCATATCACACGTAAGCAAGTACTGGTCGCGGCCAATGCTCACCGGCTCCTCGCCCATCATCTGGCGCAGTTTGTTGTACTGGCTCGCCGGCGTCACATACAGACCCATCGCATCGGCGTTGCTTCCCTCGAGCGCCTTGGGAAGCTTTTCTCCCATGGCCTTGCACATCTCACCCGCCACCACCGAGGGGCCCGAGCCGCCAAGCGGGTAGCTCAGATACGAGTCGATCTGCACATGCTCACCGGCAACATCGGCGATATTGACCTTCTTGCCGGTCTCGTCGTTGTTGTCCGCCGACTTGCGCTCACCATGCCATGCAGCGTACAAATCGACCGTTGCATCGGCCAGCACCATGCGATCGGCCTCAGACGGATTGACATACTCCTTGTAGTAATCGAGCGTTTCGGGCGTGTAATAGATGTACGTCTGCGACACGTCAACAGGGTTATAGCGCTCCAGGTTTTCGTTCATCACATTGGCAATCGACATACCGCAGGTCACCGAGGTGATGGCGAGGAACAGAATCATCGCGATGACGCCCATCGAAAAGCACACCGTGTTGACCTTGGCCGCAAGCTGGCGCACGGTAAACATATTGAGACCGCGCCAGTACACGCCGCGCAGACTCTGCAGCAGCTTGATAAGCATGCCCGAAAGCCCCCAGAACAGGGCAAAGGTACCCACCGTGACCATAGCGGTAGTGATGCCGAACTGATTCATGGCCCCCTGCAGCTTATCGCCCGACGCGGTGAGCGGGAACCCGTCGCGCAGCAGACGGTAATAGGCCACGCCCACAAGCACCACGCCCACGACAAAGATGGCAATCGCGATCCAGGGGTTGCGTGTCTTGATGCTCTCGTTGCGGCGCTCGGCACCCATAAGCTCAATGAGCTTGGTGCGGCGCACGGCGCGAAGGTTCAGCAGCAGCGTAAGCACAAACATCACGAGCATGCAAGCAAGGGTCAGGTTGAATGCATGCACCGAGAAAAAGAAGTGGAAATTAGCGATCTGTGTCTTAAAGAGCGAGGCCGTAAAGAATGTCATGAGCTGGGAGAGCCCCACGCCCAGCACAATGCCGGCGACAAAGGCGCCGACCGAAACGATCACGGTCTCGAGCGCCATGATCGTGGCGACGCGCCCGCGCCCCATGCCGAGCACCTGGTACAGGCCAAACTCCTTCTTGCGGCGTTTCATGATGAAGTTATTGGCATACACCATCAAAAAGGCCATGACACCGGCCAAAAAGTACGTCAGGTAGCCGAGCATGCTGCCCATAACCTGCGCCAAGCCCTCTTCATCGATGCCGGCAATGTCGACCTGCATCGAGACGGTGTTAAAGGCATAGAAGACGGTGACGCCCAGGGTGAGCGTCAAAAGGTAGACGAGGTAGTCGCGGCCGGCGCGGCGGACGTTGCCCCAAGCGAGTTTACAGAGCATCGGAGCCCTCACCGCCCATCATGGCAACGACCTCCATAATGCGGTCGAAGAACTCCCGGCGGTCGGTGTCGCCGCGGCGCAGCTCGGTGAAGATCTTGCCGTCGCGGATAAACAGCACGCGGCTCGTGTAACTTGCAGCAAAGCTATCGTGCGTGACCATGAGAACGGTGGCGCGCAGGCGGCGATTCAGGGCCTCCAGGCTCTCGAGCAGCAGGCGGGCGCTTTTGGAGTCGAGGGCGCCGGTGGGCTCGTCGGCCATAATCATAGTGGGGTCGGTGACGAGCGCGCGAGCCGCGGCAACGCGCTGCTGCTGACCACCGGACATCTGGTAGGGGTACTTGTCGAGTACCTGGCTAATAGACAGACGCGCGGCCACATCCTGCACGCGGGTCGAAATTTCGGCCGAGCTTGTGCGGGCGATGGTGAGCGGCAGGGCGATGTTCTCGCGTGCCGTGAGCGTATCGAGCAGGTTGGAGTCCTGGAAGATAAAGCCGAGCTCCTCGCGGCGGAACTGCGAAAGCTTGGCCTGCTTCATGCGCGTCACATCCTGGCCGTTGATGCGGATGGTGCCACTCGTGGCGGCATCGATGGTCGACACGCAGTTGAGCAACGTCGACTTGCCCGAGCCCGAAGCGCCCATGATGCCGACGAATTCACCGCGGTTGACGGTAAAGCTGACGTCGTTGAGCGCGCGGGTCACGTTGCCCAGCGCTCCATATACCTTTTCGAGATGCGCGACCTCCAGTACCGGGGTCGCCATGTGCGTGGTTTGCATACCGAGTCCTTTCTTGCGATTAGTCTACGGCATCTATAGTCGCAAGAAGCCGAGTCGGCTACCATCGATATGGCTTACGCTTGCCTTACCGTTGCGTAAGGTAAGCGTAGTCTGCCATGTGTTGATGTTGAGAGAGGGCTCCTGTTGAAGACTGTTCATGTTGCCGCTGGGATCATTCGCAAGGAAGGATCTGACGAGCTGCTTGCCGTGCAGCGCGGCTACGGCAACATGCAGGGACTATGGGAGTTCCCGGGCGGCAAACTTCTGCGCGGCGAGACACCCGAAGACGCCGTGCGCCGCGAGCTTATGGAAGAGCTACAGGTAAAAGTCACCAACCTGCGTGATTTCTACACCGTTGAGTATGACTACCCCGATTTTCATCTCTCCATGGAGTGTTACTACTGCTCGCTCGCCGATGAATCCGATGAGCCCCAGAAACACGACCGCCAGCTTGATATCCGCTGGATTCCACGCACCTCGCTTGCCACGGTGGAATGGATGCCCGCCGACAAGGGGCTCATTGATGCTCTGATTGAGTTAAAGGAAGATCGGCTTGAGGCAAGCTCCGCCGATGACGCCGCGCCCAACACAACCGACAAACCCGCCACCAAACCCAAGCGCGCACCTAAACGCCGCAGCAAAAAGCGTCCCAAGCCCGGTCTGCTCGACGGCATCGATACCTCGGACCTCTCCGCTGACGAGCGCGAACTGGTCCGCCGTCGCGCCGCCATCAAAAAGTCCATGAAGGGCAACAAGCGCGCCAACACCAAGCCCGAGCTGCTCGTACGTCAGCGCCTACGGGCCGCGGGCCTTACGGGCTATCGTTTGGAATGGAAGGTACCCGGCAAGCCCGACATCGCCTTCCCCGGCCGCAAGATCGCCATCTTCGTCAACGGTTGCTTTTGGCACCGCTGCCCCAAGTGCAACCCAAGCCAGCCCAAGCGCAACGTTGAGTTTTGGGAGGCAAAGTTCCGTCGCAACGTCGAGCGCGACCGTGCTGCTGTGGCAGCGCTCACTCAAATGGGCTGGACGCCCATAACCATCTGGGAATGCGAACTCAAAAAAGACCGCATCGACGCCACGATGGAAAAGGTCATCGAGCAGGTGCGCGCCACAGAGCCGCAGCGCTAACAGCGAGCATTCACACGCTACGCACGTCCGCGCCACATCCACGTCACAAACCTTAGAAAGCCCTTAAGCTCAAAACCTTTCAAGAGTGTTACTCGATACCTCTGACCTGCAGTTTCATCGTAACACCAAACCAGGTTAAGCCTTTCTTTAGCGCTTCTTTGCGGCAGCCGCGGCATAATGTAGCCAGCGCACGGGACCTAGCAGCAAACCCCGAGCGCATCCTTTTGGTGGACATCGAGGAGGCCGCATAAGCATGCATTCTTCCAATGACGCAGCACAGCAGCCATCCCTAACACATGCAAACCTTTTCTCCTTCCCCCCGACACAGAGAAACGGTCTCCTCGACTCCCCCACCACAAAAACCAAGCGCTCAGCCGATCAGAGCCTCAACTTACGAGCATCCTTCGAAAAGCTCCAAGCATCCCTAGACAAGGCGTTCCCCGAACAGGCAAGAGCAATCTAAGCCCATCGCGCTTTATACTAATGCCATGCGAAACATGGATCACATAGAATTGCACCGCGGAGGACGCGAGGAAGCGTTTCCCGAGACCGCCGAAGACTGGCCCTATATTGCCGAACGCGCAGAATTCGCTCGCTATCCGGGCAATTCCGTCCCCTGGCACTGGCATTCCGAAGTTGAGCTTTTCTACATGGAGCAGGGAGCGATTGACTACCGAACGCACGCGGCTCATGAGCACGTACGCTTTGAGGAAGGGTCCGCCGGCTTTATCAACGGCGGCGTTTTGCACAGCACGCTGCAATCACCCAATTCGGCGCCAGCCATTCAAATGCTGCATATCTTTCAGCCGTCGATGCTCGGCGATCCCGCGGGACGTCTCCAAAAGCGCTACATCAACCCATTGCTTCAATGTCGAGGCGTCGATGTGCTCAAATGGTCGCCCACCAATCCCGACGATATGCCCTTTATCGATTTGCTGAAGAGCTCCTTTAGCCACGACCTTCAACGGCCGCAGAACGAGATGGCGCTTCGAAATAGTTTGTCAGATCTCTGGATTCAGATTAACGCCAAGGCCGAACCGCTCTTTTCTTCCGACGGCGCCTCTTGGATGACCAGCCGCGACGTACAGTTCAAGGCAATCCTGGACTTTATCCGCGCAAACTATGCAGCCGCTATAGATGTGCCCCAGATGGCATCTGCAGCCGGCGTAAGCGAAAGAGAGTGTTACCGCATTATCGAAACTTGTGCAGGAACGACCCCGGCGGCATATCTACGCGCATACCGCATAAACCGTGCTTGCGAACTTTTGGCACACACCACGCGAACGGTACAGACAGTCGCGCGCCAATGCGGATTTATAACAGCAAGCCATCTTGGCCAGGTATTTAAAGAACAAATGGGGTGCACTCCTTCGAGCTATCGAGCAGCGAGGCAGAATCTCGATAGCACCAGGCAGAAATCCCGCTAACCCTTCTTCTGTCACTGCATCAAACTTGCAGGCAAACAACAGAGAGGAGCAATCATATGAAGCACTTTGACCATATCGTATTTGACGTTGATGGGACATTGGCAGATACAGAAGAAAGCGTTCTGTCATCGCTTGTCCAGATTGTCCAAGAAGAGACCAGCAAAACGCTTCCCCGACACGAGCTTGACTTTGCCCTCGGCATACCCGGCAAGGATGCCCTTGAGAAACTTGGGATCTACTCGCAGGCAACGTTGGATCGCTGGTGCCAAGTTGCCGCTAGCTTTAAAAGCACCATCAGCGTGTTTCCAGGTTTGCTTGAAGTCATCGCAACACTCGCCGATAGCGGCTGCAAACTTGGCATCGTCTCCTCACGTGCGCGCGACGAATACGCAAAAGAAATTGCACCCCTTGGTTTCGATAAGTATTTTGAGCACATCATCCTTGTCGAAGACACAACCGAACATAAACCCGCACCCGCACCCATGCTCGAATATCTCCGACGTGCGGGCGCGAATCCTGGCAACGTCGTCTACGTTGGCGACACCGTCTACGACGAACAATGCGCAACTTCAGCAGGGGTCAGTTTTGCCCGAGCAGCATGGGGATCACACCAAGATATCCCAGACGCCACCTACAACCTCAAAACCCCCAACGACCTACTAACCCTAACAACCAAATAACCCACGCGTCCCACCCTTTCAGTCCCAACACCACAAGGGCGATTGAGCAGAACGGCTTGGGCGGGTCCCCGTACTTAGTTTCCAAAATCATTCCGCAGCGCGAAGGCTTCTTATTATTTTCCGCCCTAACGCCACAAGGGCGACGACCTCGAGTAGGTCAACCTGGGAGGGACGAGGGCTTAGTTCCCCAATCTTTCCGCAGGGGGCAAAAAGCCTCGCCGCACGAAGTGCGCAGCGAGGCTTTTTGCATGCCCGAGGACGATTGGGGAACTAAGCCCTCGTCCCTCCCCGGGATATGTAGCGAGTCGGAGTACCCTTGCTGTTACTCTGCCTTGCCCACAGAGTTGAGGTTGGTCATGCGGATCTTAACCAGCTCGGTGATCTCACGCATGCCCTCCTTGGCCGGCTTCTTAGGATCGAAGCAAGCGGGGTTCTCGGCCATGTAGGCCATGAAGCCCTTGGTGTAGGCCTGACGCAGCTCGGTGGCGTAGTTGACCTTGCAGATGCCGTTCTTCACGGCCTCGGCAACCTGCTCATCGGGCACACCGGAGGTACCGTGCAGAACCAGCGGCACGTCGACGGCGTCGCGAATGGCCTTGACCACGGACTGCTCGATGTGAGGATCGCTCGTGTACACGCCGTGGCTGGTGCCAACGCCAATGGCCAGCGAGGTGCAGCCGGTGCGCTCAACAAACTCCTTGGCCTCGGCAGGATCGGTGTAGGGGCTCTCGCCCTCAACCGCGGGACCGTCGTCCTCCTTACCGCCGACCTTGCCGAGCTCGGCCTCGACGGGCACGCCCATGGCGCGGCCAGCGTCGGCGACGGACTTGGTCAGGGCAATGTTGTCCTCGAAGGACTCGTGCGAACCGTCGATCATGACGGAGGTGTAGCCCGTGCGGAAAGCCTGCATGCAGCGGTCATAGCCATCGCCGTGATCGAGGTGCAGGGCAACGGGCACGGAAGCGCGCTCGGCGGCAGCCTTGACCATGCCGTAGAAGTAGTCCAGACCAGCGGTCTTGATGGTGCCCGGGGTGGTCTGCATGATGACGGGGGACTTGGTCTCCTCGGCAGCGGCCAGAACGGCCATAACAAACTCGAGGTTCTCGACGTTGAACGCGCCGACGGCGTAGTGGCCGGCCTGAGCGTCCTTGAGCATCTTTTCGGTGGTAACAAGTGCCATGAGCGTTTGCTCCTCTCCCTCGCCCGCATCTGGACATCGGGCGTACGTGTCCGCAAGGCGTTTTACCTTGCGTTTTGCTTCGCTCATTGTATGAAATTCAACGGCTCTGCATGTGCGAGATATTGAGCCCATGCAGGTCAATACAGTCGTTTTTGAAAAGTAAACGGAAGGAATTGGAACTGAGTGGGCGTGTTCGATATTGAATTTTGGGCGTTCAGCGTCTTTCTTTTATAGAAAAAGTAAGTAATCGAAAGGCGTTTTCTTACTTAAAAAGAAAATGAACGAAAATAGACTCAACACAATTCCTGCAAATTTCAGACGATGATGGAGCGGATATGGCCCATGCAACAACCCGAGCTTTCGCCGATGAGCGGCGTGCCGCCATCATGGAGATGCTCGAACATAACGCCTCGGTGCAAGTGGCAGAAATCGCCCAAACCTTTGGCGTGTCCTCCGTTACCGCCCGCGCCGACCTAGACGCGCTCGCCGAGTCCGGCAAGCTGCGCCGCACGCATGGCGGCGCCGTGTCGCTCCAGAAGCGACTGACCGTATCCACCCAGGATCGCCGCATCAACGTCAATGTCGCCGCCAAGCAGGCCATCGCGCAAAGCGCCATTGAACTCGTCGGCAACGGTGACACCCTGCTCGTAGACTCGGGCACCACCGCTCTCGAGTTTGTCCGTCTGCTCGACCAGCGCGATGGCATCACCGTCATCACGGCCGACATTACCATTGCCGATTACATCGACGAGAGCATGCCCTCAGTCGATGTCGTCATGCTGGGCGGGGCGCTGCGCAAAGGCCATCGCTATCTGTACGGCCCACTTACCATGCAGGCGCTCCAAATGGTCCACGCCGATCTTGCCGTCATGTGCCCTGGCGCTTTCGTTCCCGGCTGCGGCTTTACCACCGACTTTCCCCAGATGGCCGAGACCAAAGCGGCCATGATTGGCGCCGCCCGCCAAAGCGTGGCCCTCATGGACGCCAGCAAGGTCAACGGACGGGGCATGTACCGCTTTGCCGAGCTGACCGACGTCAACGCCATCGTGATGGACCGTGACCCCGATCACGCCGTCGCCACCTCAATCGCCGAGATCGTCGACAACGCCCGCCCAAATCTCCTCATCGCCGGCGCTTAAACAAAAACCACCACAAAGGTTCACCGTCCCCTTTGTGGTGGTTTGAGCGTTAAACGTGAACGTATCGCTACTTGGAGAGCTCGTCAGCGAGGGCCTCAATCTGAGCGCGCGAGGCGTCGTTGAGCGAACCCAGGACGGTCACCTTGTTCTGCGCCAGGGTGATGTCCTTCATACCCCCGAGCTCCTTGGTCATAATCTTGGCAGCTGCGGGCGCCCAGGAGCCGCCCTCGACGAGCGCCACCGTACGGTTCTGGTAGGCATGCTCGGCAAGCGTATGGATAAAGGTGCTCATGAATGGGAAGATCTCGCCCTGATAGGTAATGGAAGCGAGTACCAGACGGTCATAGCGGAACGCGTCCTCAACGGCCTCGGCCATGTCGTCGCGAGCCAAGTCAAAGACGGAAACCTTCTGGCCGCGAGCCTCGAGCGCAGATGCAAGCTCCTCAACGGCAGCCTTCAGATGGCCGTAGACGCTCGCGTAGGCAATGGTGATGCCCTCGTCCTCGGGCTGATAGCTCGACCAGGTGTTGTAGGTGTCGAGGTAGTAGCCCAGGTTCTCGGTTAGCACGGGGCCATGGAGCGGACAGATAACCTGGATGTCCAGATCGGCGGCCTTCTTGAGCACGGCCTGCACGAACTTGCCGAACTTTCCCACGATGCCAAAGTAGTAACGGCGTGCCTCGCAGGCCCACCCTTCCGGATCTTCGATGTCATTGGCACCAAACTTGCCAAAGCCATCGGCACTAAAGAGCACCTTGTCGGTGGCCTCGTAAGAGAACAGCACCTCGGGCCAGTGCACGTTGGGGGCACCGACAAACGTTAGGCTGTGACCGCCCAGGTCGAGCACGTCGCCCTCTTTGACGACCATCTTGCGCTCGGGATAATCGGTGCCAAAGTAGTTGATCATCATGCGGAAGGCGCCCATGCTGGCCACAATCTGCGCCTGGGGATAGCGCTCCATAAAGGCGGCGATGCCAGCGGAGTGATCGGGCTCCATGTGATGGACGACCAGGTAATCGGGCGTGCGACCGTCGAGCACGGCTTCGATGTTACCGAGCCACTCGTCGACAAAACCGCCGTCGACTGAATCGGCGACAGCGATCTTTTCGCCCAAGATAACGTAACTGTTGTATGCCATACCGTTCTCGGACACATCGTACTGGCCCTCGAACAGGTCAATGTCGTGATCGTCGACGCCAACGTAGCGGATATCCTTGGTGATCTCCATCAGGCAAAGCCTCCTAGATAGACAAAAGAACCCGTCTATCATAGCACTCGGCTGCATCCCAACAGCTATCTGCCGGCATCCTTACCGATTGTTATTGAAATGCGATAAATCGCCGTTTACCAGCACAAACTATGAGCGCGGTATCGCCGTGCTATGTCGAATGATGAGCTGGCCGGGAATACGAATGGCAACGGTTTTGCCCACCGTACCCGCCTCGGGAACCGCATGCTCAAACACCTCGCGCCCACGCTGATGCAAGTCGAATCGAACGGTCGTGAGCTCGTTATGTGCGACAAAGTCGTCGAGCGAGTCATCGACGCCCACCACGCTCACGTCCTCGGGCACGCGCAAGCCGCTATCGCGCAGCGCGGCAATGGCGCCGTTTGCCATCTGGTCGTTTGCCGCGTAAATCGCCGTCATGGTGCGGTCGTGCTCAGCCAAGTACCGAGCGGCCTCGTAGCCGCTGTTGGCAGACCAGTCGCCCTCGAGTGGTGCCTGCGGCTTAATGTGTTTACGCTCGAGTGCATCCTGCCAGCCGGCGCGGCGAAACTGCTCGTCAACCGAAAAGGACGGGCCGCCGATATAACGAATCTGCTCGTGCCCCAGCTCAAACAGGTGATCCATAAGCAATAGCGAGCAGCCGTAATGGTCGGAATCGACCGTGGTCACGCGCGGATGCGCGTACATGGTAACGATGACCGTTCCAATGCCCGGCAACGGATCGAACGTCTCGAAATCGGGCGCCATGCGACTCATGCCGATGATGATACCGTCCACGGGCAGCGCGGCCATACGACGCGTGGCCTCGGCAAGCGAAAACTCCTCGGTCTTGGACATCTCGACCAGCGTGATGGCGCAATTATGCTCGCGAGCTGCGCTGGCGATGCCGTCGATCATTGAGAGGTTGCCAAACTTGGTGACATCGTTGACACACAGACCGACCGAATGGTAACGGCCGTCGCGCAGCGAGCGACCGGCATAACTCGGACGGAAGCCGAGTTCTTGCATAGTGGCCTGCACGCGCTGACGTGTCTGCTCGTTAACGTTGGGCAAGCCGTTGGCGACGCGCGAAACCGTCTGCTGCGAAACGCCAGCAGCGCGGGCGACGTCGGCCATGGAGACCGGACGCGAACTGGTATCGTTGGACGGGCGCCTTGCCACAGGATCACCTTCACCCTTGCGAGATCTGAATAGCGTGCATGCCGGCCCGGGCAGAAATACACCCCGCGCCGAAGCCCGCTATCGTCGGACGCATGTTAACGTACTCTACTTTTTCTATCTGCATCTCTTCTGCTTTATAAGTCCATACGGCAGTACCGTTCACGGCTGCATTTCTACCGATTACCAGATTCTCAAAAAGTGACAAGCGATGTGTTATGAGTACGTTAACATAGCCCGTAACGTGCGGCATCGTAGATGCTGAGTTCACGCCGCTTCAGATTGTTAACGTACTCACTACGACGGAAAACTCGTCAGTATGCGCCAAGGAAAGGACCCTCATGACCACCCCCGACGAAAAGACATTCGCCGCCCTCACCAAGCTGTTTGAGGAGGAGTTTGGCCCCATCGGCGACCGCCAGGTGCTCTACGTGCACGCGCCCGGCCGCTCCGAGATCAGCGGCAATCACACCGATCACGAGGGCGGTCACGTTATCGCCGGCTCGCTCGATGTCGCCGTTGACGGCATCGCCGTGGCAACCGATTCCAACAAGATTCGCGTCGCCGACGAGGGCTATCCTACGTTTGAGATCACGCTAGACGCGGTAGACATTCAGGAGTCCGAGAAGGGCACGTCCGCAAGCCTCGTGCGCGGTATGGCCCATGAGGTCGCAGCGCTTGGTGTTGAGCCCAAGGGCTTCGACTTCGCCTTCACCTGCTCCGTCCCCTCGGGCGGTGGCCTTTCCAGCTCTGCTGCCGTCGAGGCCGCGTACGGCCGTGCCATGGAGACGCTCTGGGGCGCGCCCGCCATTGAACCCGTCGCACTCGCCCAGATGAGCCAGCGCACCGAGAACAACTACTACGGCAAGCCCTGCGGTCTGATGGACCAAGCTGCCGTGTGCCTGGGCGGCCTCGCCTACATGGACTTTGAGGACCAGGCTCAGCCTAAGACCCAGAAGCTCGAGCTCAACTTTGAGGATCACGGCTATGCGCTCGTGCTCGTTAAAGTTGGCGCCGACCATGTGGCAGCCACCGACGACTACGCCGCTGTTCCGCGCGAGATGCAGGACGTCGCCGCCGAGTTTGGCAAGGCACGCCTGTGCGAGGTAAACGTGGCGGACTTTGACGCCAAGCTCCCCGAGCTGCGCGCCAAGCTGGGCGACCGCGCCTGCCTGCGCGCCGTTCATTACTGGTACGAGAACGGCCTGGTCGATAAGCGCTGGGCGGCCCTGAACGCCGGCGACATTGACCAGTTCCTGGTCCTGACGCGTGAGTCCGGCGCCAGCTCCGCCATGTACCTGCAGAATGTTGTTGCCAAACTGGGTGCCGAGCAGCCTTCCATGTACGCGCTTGCTCTTGCCGAGCATGTGCTCGACGGCCGTGGCGCCGTTCGTATCCACGGCGGCGGCTTTGGCGGTACCATCCAGGCCTTCGTGCCGCTCGAGCTGGTCGACACCTTCATTGCCAAGATGAACGGCTGGCTGGGCGAGGGCTCTGCCCGTCACTACGCCATCTCTGACAAGGGGGCTTACGCGGCATGGCTGTAATGACTGACGTGCGAGAGGCCGCGCAGAACCTGATCGAGTACGCCATCCACCGATCGATAATCGGCCAGGACGACCGGATCTGGGCATACAACACCATTTTGGAGTGCATCGGCGCCACGGGCCCCGCACTCGACATGGCTTGGGCACTCAAGACCGAGAAGATTTCGCTCTTGCACCCCGATACACTCCCCGACTTTGACCTGGAGGGCACGCTTGCCGCGCTTTCCGAGGCCGCCGTTACCAACGGTGCCGCCGAGGACACGGCGTCAGGCCGCGACCGCATCGCCATGCGCATCATGGGTGCGCTCATGCCGAGGCCTTCGGTTGTAAACGAGGAGTTCAACGGACGTATGGGCGTCAACGAGCCCCGCGCCGCAACCGACTGGTTCTACGGCCTGTGCTGCGACGCCGGCTACGTGCGCCGTGCCGCCATCGCGCGCAACATCAAATGGAGCACCCCCACCAACTGGGGCGATCTTGAGATCACCATCAACCTCTCCAAGCCTGAGAAGGACCCACGCGATATCGCCGCGGCTGGTGCCGCAAAGAACACGGGCGAGAAGTATCCCGCCTGCCAGCTCTGCATCGAAAACGAGGGCTATCCCGGACGCTCCGCCGCAGCCGACGGCGGCGCTCACCCCGCTCGCCAGAACCTGCGCATTATCCCCATCCAGCTCAACGGCGAGCGCTGGGGTTTCCAGTACAGCCCGTACGCGTACTTTAACGAGCATTGCATTGCCATGAGCTCCGAGCATCGTCCGATGCACGTCGACCGCAAGGGCCTGACCTGCCTGCTCGACTTTGTGGACCTGTTCCCGCATTACTTCATCGGCTCCAACGCCGACCTGCCTATCGTGGGCGGCTCGATTCTGTCGCACGACCACTTCCAGGGCGGCGCGCACGAGTTCCCCATGATGCATGCCGCCGAGGTCTCGCAGTTTAGCGTGCCCGGTTTTGACCAGGTCACCGGCACTGTGCTGCAGTGGCCGCTCTCGGTGCTGCGCCTGCGCTCGCATGACCGCGCTCAGCTGCTCGACGCTGCCGAGAAGATTATCCTCGCCTGGCGCGAGTGGACCGATGAGTCGGCGGGTGTCATCGCGCACACAGCCGACGGCGTAGCGCACAACACCGTGACGCCCGTTATTCGTCGCGTCGACTCCCGCGGCAATGCAGGCGGCGAGATCTACGAGGCCTACCTGGCGCTTCGCTGCAACATCACGACCGACGAGCATCCGCTGGGCGTGTTCCATCCGCATGCTGAGTATCACCATATTAAGAAGGAGAACATCGGCCTGATCGAGGTCATGGGCCTGGCCATTTTGCCGCCGCGCTTGGTTTCCGAGCTCGGCGCCGTCCGCGAGCACCTGCTGGCGGCCAAGGCCGATGCCAACTACGACCTTGTCGGCGCGCTCGAGGGCGACGATCTTTGCCGTAGCCACGCCGCATGGGCCGAAGGTATCTACGCCCGCCGCGCCGACGAGCTTGCGGCAGATAACGCCATCGATATCCTGCACGAGGAGGTTGGCGTGGTGTTTGGTCACGTGCTCGACAACGCCGGCGTCTTTAAGTGGAACGAAGCCGGCCGCGCCGCCCAGCAGCGCTTTATCGACTCACTGTAATGATCCCCTGGGGACGAAGGAAAACGGATCATTTCGTCTTCAAGACAACGGCGCCCGCCGGCAACATCGCCAGCGGGCGCCGTTTTTGCGTGTAGTCATTGGGGACGTTCTTAAACGACTAGTCAAACAAGAACGTCCCCAACGACTAATGACTCGAGCGTGGAAAATCTCCCACTTTGAGCTCGTATGGGCACCAAAAGCAGGAGATTATCCACGCTCATTCTATTAGGAGTCACAACCGCTACAACTCTACGACCTCAACGTTGTTGTAGATCTCGTCCCAGCGGTCCATGACCAGGTGGCCGGTCTTGGGATCCATGGCGTTGAGCTTGCCGCAGGTATTGGCGGTCTTGAGCACCGTGACATCGTCGGCACCAGCAGCAATGGCATGCGCAAAGCCGGCGATGGTCGAGTCACCGGAACCCGTCGCGTTCACAGCTGCAATCGCGGGTGTCTTGGCGCGGAACGCGCGACCCTCATGGAAGCCCACCGACCCGGCAGCGCCCATCGATACGACAACCCAGGGGATACCGGCAAAGCGGCCATCGGCGGCAAGCGCCTCGCGCAGGGCATCGACATCATCGGTCGTAAAGGACGTACCCAGTAGGCCGTTAATCTCGGTCAGGTTGGGCTTTACGAGCTCAGGCTTAGCGTCGGACTCCAGCGCGGCCTCCAGCGATGCACCCGAAGTGTCGAGCAGCACCTTGGCGCCCGCCTCCTCGGCGATCTTCACGAGCTCGGCATAGTAGCCGGCATCGACGCCACGCGGCAGCGAACCCGAAAGCGTCACGACGTCCGCCTTCGCTGCAAGCTCGGCGAACTTGGCCGTAAAGGCCTCGAGCTCGGCAGGCGCAATCTGCGGACCGCTCTCCAGCAGCTCGGTCTGATTACCCTCGTGCAGAATATTCAGGCAAATGCGCGTCTCACCGGCAATGGGCACAAAGTCGTTCTTGACGCCGTCAGCATCCATAAGCTCGGCCATATAGGCGCCCATGTGGCCGCCGAGCAGGCCGGTCGCGAGCACATCGTTGCCCAGCTGCAGCAGCACACGGCTCACGTTGAGGCCCTTGCCGCCAGCGGTCTTTTCAGGCGTCACGCGGTTCACGTCGTCAATGACCAGCTTGTCGAGTTGATAGCGCGTATCGATCGACGGGTTCATGGTAACGGTCAGAATCATGTTGAACTCCTGTTTCCGGGGCACGACGTGTGCGACCCCAAACATACGATAGCTCTTTAAAGGATCTCGATCTCAAAGCCACGGGTGACGGTCTCCCCCGGCTTGGCAACCAGGCAGCCGCGCTTATGCTCCAGAACATCGTCCTCGTCAGAGCAGGTGGACAAGCCGCCCCACGGTTCCACGGCCACAAAGTCGCCCTCGGGCTTGCTCCACACAATCAGGTATGGCATATCGGGGAACGTCAGGCGCACGCCCTTGTCCTCGGTTTTCTTGGTCAGCGTAACCACGCGGCTCTCGAGCACGTCGAAGATGGTCTCCGCGAAGTCGAAGAGTTCGTGGGTAAGCGGCAGGTTCTGGCCGATCATGGGGTTCTTGCTGCGATGTTCAACATCAATCAGGCCCGTCGAGGGAACGGCAGTACAGAGCTCGGTGGCCTCGCGCTGCTCAAAACGAAGCTCATAGTCGTCATAGGACTCGCCCTCGTCGAGCGGGCACTTAAAGCCGGGGTGACCGCCCACAAAGAACGGCATGTCCTCGGTGCCCTCATTGGTCACCTCGTACGACACGGCCACCTTTTCCGAATCAATCGTGTAACGAGCAACGATCTTAAACGGATACGGATACTGCTCGAGCAGTTCGGCATGGTCGGCAGAGCTCAGGCTCAGCGCAACCATGTTGTCGCTCTGCTCCTCGAGCTTCCACTCCTGCTTGCGGGCAAAGCCGTGGCGGGCAAGCTTGACCTCGCGGCCGCCCATGGTCATCGCGCGGCCGTTACGAAGGCCACCGCAAATCGGGAAGCAAATGGGCGCCTGGCCCGACCAGACCGAAGGATCGCCCTGCCACAGGTACTCGCGGCCGTTAGCTTTAATCGAAGTGAACGATCCGCCAGCCGTGCTCAGTGCCACACGAATAGAACCGTTATCAAGAACAAACTCCATAGGAGCCTTCCCTTTCGTACGCCAGCCCGCCGAGTCAGTGGGGCTGATAGAAAACCGGCCCGCGCCCCCTCACAGAAACGCGAGCCGTCAATTGAAAAGCTACAGAATGCCGGGTACCGCCAAAACGAAGCACTCAAGCCAAGCAAGCAAACGTGTTATCGGAGCAGCTAGCCGTACCAGAACGCTTCGCAACAACAGCGGTAACCCCACAGGTCACTCAGACATCAGCGAGAAGCCAGCTGGCGAGGCAAGGTGCCGTGAAGCGAGACGGCATTGACCTTCTGGTCATGCCGTCGAAGCTGAGCGGCAGATTGCCCGCCAGATGGCTTCGCAGCGTCAACCGGTCCGGCGTTTGTTAAAACGCCGGAACCCCTTAGTCGTGATATTCGCCGCGGTCCCACTTCTCGAGGAACTCGTCAAAGAAGTGCGGGTCAGCCTGAGCCTCGGCGTCGGCCTTGTTGCAGGCGTCGATCTTGGCAATCAGGGCATCGTGCTCGGGGGTCTTCTCGTAGGGCTCCTCCAGGAAGGCAAGCATAATGTCGGCCATCAGGAACTCGCCGGTAATCTTGCCGCCAAAGCCCACGATGTTGGCGTTAAGCTCGCGACGGGCATACAGGGCAGAGGTCATGTCGCGGACCAGGGCGCAGCGGGCGCCGGGAACCTTGTTGACGGCGTTGGTGATGCCGATGCCGGTGCCGCACAGGGCCACGCCAAAGTCGGCCTTACCGCTGGCAACAGCCTCGCCCACGGCCTTACCGTAGATGGGATAGTGCGTACGGGTGTGGCTGTAGGTGCCACAGTCGAGCACCTTGTAGCCAGCCTGCTCCAGGCGGTCGGCCAGATAGATCTTCTCGTCCGTAACGATATGGTCGCAACCGATTGCGATGGTCTTCTTCATCAGAACGTCCTTTCGTCTGAATTCACAAGTTGAGGTAGAAGTTCGAGTTCTCGGTGGTTCTCGTTAGGCCATCTTGTTGAGCATGTCGACACGGATCTGGTGACGGCCGCCGGCGTACTGTGCGCGCAGGAACTCGCGGGCGATCTTCTTGGCGACCTCGGTGCCCACAACGCCCGGGCCCATGGTGACCATGCGCGAGCCGTTGTGCTCGCGGGTCATGTAAGCGGAACGCTCGTCGGAAATGTTGGCGACGACCATGCCCTTGATCTTGACGGCGGCCATATAGGAGCCGACGCCGTACTTATCGAATGCGAAGCCCTGGGAATCCTTGTGCTCCAGCAGGTCCTTGGCAACGGCGGTCGCGGAATCGACAAAGTCCGCGGCAGGGGTCTCGGAATAGTCGACGACCTCGTGACCGTCGGCGATGAGCATCTCCTTGATGGACTCCTTCATCGACATACCGTCGGCATCGGAAGCGATTACAACCCTCATGACATCCTCCTTGAGAGATACGCAGGTGCGTAGTTTCTGTTTGGAAGTGTTGAATCGCGTTCAGGTCCGGGCATCTGAATGTGCGGTTCTTCACTGTTCATGTTTATTTGAACACATTCGAACAGCGACTGCAACCATTATTTGTTTATCTTTGTTCTTTTTTGAACAAATACCGTTCACGGATGATTGGCGACCGTTTGAGCCCGGCGCAGACGTAGCGACCATGTGTTCAACAAACAAAAGGGCGGCCGAGAACGTGTCTCGGCCGCCCCTTCGGCGGTATTCCCCGGTATATACAGCTGTTTTAGCTACTCAGACTGCCTGTTCTTCTTGGCATGTTTGGACGGAGCGCTCAAGAAACGACCCGTCAGATAGTTCGCGGGACCGGAGATATCAATCCCCAGCAGGGTGTGGCCCAGCCACAGAAACGCCACAAGCACCAGCAGCGGGATAACGCACGAGGTCACGATCATCACGATGACGCCTTCAATTAGGTCGGTCACCTGTTGCACGATCTCGTCGGTCATTTGCTTGGCACCACTGGTTACCGACGTGACCAGGCTCGAGGCACCGTCGGCAAGCTGTTCAAGCACGTTCTTGGACTCTGTGGACTCGGTCTTTTTCTTGCTTGCCTTGGAGCTGTCGCTATCTGCCGCACTCGCAGCGTCGGCCGCCTTTTGCTCGGCTGCCTCGATGCTCACTCGATACGTTTCGTCGACCTTTTGCGACACCCATACGCTTGCAGGCACCAACGCCATGCCGATCACGGCAACCACCAGCACGCGCGTCGCCACGCGGCGCAGGACGGCGCTCGTGCTCCAGCGCCCGTGAATGCCGAGCGACACCGCAAAGAGCACCAACGCAAGCGGGATTAAGATGCCCAAGCCAACCGACCACAAAATGGTCAGCAGGTATTTCTCGAGGTAGAGCACGGCAAGCACGATGCCCAAGTTACCCGAAAGCTGCGCGAGCTGCTCGGCAACCGGCGTTCCCGTATCACCCGGCAGCGCGGTAATGCCCGCAGACAGCGCCACGCACGAGGTCGTGAGCGCCAGTACGTTGCCTTTCTTTTGATCGATGACCTCGATGGTGGAGTCCCATGTTTTGGTATCGGCAAAATGCGGACGAGCCACAAAGCCCGACAGCAGCGCCAGTACCACGAGTGCAACGATAAAGCCAATCTGCAGCTTTTTGTTTGCGCACACGACATCGGACAGGCTGGGCTGCAGCTCGGTTACCGTCGTGTGCTCGGTTATCTGGACAGGACGCCCATGAGCCATCTCGCGCGCATCTCTTTTTTGTATTGACCCGTTATCCGGCATTTGGATACCTCCTCAGTCCGGTCTGTATTGCGGATGGAAGTATACCCACCCAGCAAAAAACCGAACGGGAGGGCGTGCAGAAGCTCCATAACGCTGCTAGTCGAATAGTGCCATTTCAAAACTATGCCGGTTTACTACGATAAAACCGATAGGACCGACCACATTTGCTATTAGCAGAAAATGACAAGCTTTCTACCTGCGGCTTTGATAACGCTGTTCTTTCCATAGTTGAAAGAATGCGATTCATCGTAGTAAACCGGCATAGTTTTGTAACCGACAGACCGAGTCGGCACCGCAGCAAACCTAATGACCCGGTTTCTTCCATCCTCAAAGGATCGAATGCATGGCAGGAGTGTCCCAAACTGCCGGCAGATAAGGAACGTCCCCAAGTGCCGGGTAAACAGAAAAAGCCCTGCCGCGGGTAGCGGCAGAGCTTTTGGAAGGGGACTTGGTTGTGAGAGCTCGTTAGGCGAGCTTAGCCTCGAGTGCGGCGATGCGCTTATAGGCATCGATGGTAAAGCGGGTCTGCTTCTCCAGGATCATGGTGGTCATGAGAGTATCCTGAGCGTGAGCCATGATGAAGGTCATCTCCATCTCGCCGCCGCCGGCCTCCTGCGAAAGCAGCTTGGTCTGCGTGTCGTGGGCGCCGATAAGTGCATCGCTGGCATCCTTGTGCAGCTGCTCGGCCTTCTCAAAATCACCCTCGCGAGCAGCATCGAGCGCTGCAAGCAGATCGGTCTGGGCGTCGCCCGCGTATGCGACAATCTCGAATCCAACCATCGAGATTTCTTCTTTGGTTGCCATATTGCGTTCCTTTCACATATGAACCAACGGAGAGCATCGCGTCCGGGCATACGCGCTGCGCTGTGTATGGCAGGAACATTAACATTCAAACAAAAAAGAACAGCGCAAAACGTAATTTCGAGCTATGAACGGTTGCTTTTCGCCCGTGAACGGTTTTTAAACCAATCTGAACATTCTCGAACACAATTAGCGGCAACCCAAACAGGTCCGCACCCTAGCGTACATAGCGCACCGTATCGCCCTCGACGAGCACACCCGGAAACAGCATGTGCTCCACACCGGGTGCAGCGCCCTCGGCGCCGGCAATCTTGTCGACCGCCCACATGCCGACGCGCTTGTTGTCAAAGCGCACCGTAGTCAGGCGACGATCGGGCACGATATCGCCCAAACTATCGTCAACACCCACCACGCTTACGTCCTCGGGCACGCGCCTTCCGCACGACTCGAGCCCGCGAATGCAGCCGTAGGCCATGGCATCGTTGGAAGCATAAATGGCCGTACAGGTCGGATCGTCCGCCAGAGCCTGACCGGCAGCATACCCGCTCCGTGCCGTCCAATCGCCACGGACGAGTCGCGGCGGCTCAATACCATGCGCGCGCAATGTCTCACGCCAGCCCTCCTCGCGTTGCATGCCCGAAAGCGAGCGCTCGGGGCACGAGATAAAGTGCACGGTCCTGTGCCCCTGCCCCAGCAAGTACTCGACCACCTGGCGCGAGCAATCGAACTGGTCGTTATCGACTGTTGAACAGAGCGGGTGCTCCAGCATGGTAACGAGCACCGTCTGCATACCGGGCAGCGGCTCGAAGGTGCCAAAGTCCGCCGGCATGCGATTCATGATCACAACCATGCCATCCACCGGCAGCGCGCTCATGCGCGACGATGCGCTCTCGAGGGTATACGGATGCCCGTCTACTTTAGTGAGGGTGATGGCATAGCCATGTTTGTCGGCCGCGGCGGCAAAGCCCTCCATACGGTCGAGGTTGCCGGTGCCGGTAATGTTGAACATGGCGACGCCAACAGTCTTAAACTTGCCGCGGCGCAGCGATCGACCGGCAAAATTGGGGCGATACCCCAGCTCGCGCATGGCGGCACGCACGCGCTCCTTGGTCTCAGGGCGCACGCTGGGCGAATCGTGCACCGTACGCGAGACTGTCTGCTCCGAAACGCCCGCGAGACGCGCCACGTCCTTAACAGAAACCGATTTTTTAACAGCGGCCATAGGTCGATCTTTCTATGTCAACGATGCCATTGGTGGCACCCTACGCAGTCAAATGAAACGTCTTTAAGTATATCTAACGCCTCCTCCGCCATACGCTCACCACCCAAAACCTACCGTTCACCGACAATCCCGCTTCCCCGGACGGCTTTTGTCGACCAAATGTTAACGTTGCCATTGTGCAAACACAGAGCCACCGGGCGGCTCAAACGTTTACGCGTAAGGAATCGACGGTTCGCAGGCACAGGAACCACCGATTCGCGTCTTTATTTGTGCCGCAAAATGGCAACGTCAACATTTTGGCAACCGAACGCCAAAAGTTACCATCGTTGCTAACCCACCGACTCTTAGGAGCATTGCATGGAGCAACTCATCGCCATCATCGAAAAGGGCCAACCCTTTTTCAACGCGATCGCCCGCAACAAGTACCTCAAGGCGATCCGCGACGGCTTTATCTCCGTCATCCCCATCATCATCTTCTCGTCCATCTTCTGCCTGGTAGCCTCGGTCCCCAACATCTGGGGTTTCTACTGGCCCGATGACATCAACAACGCCCTGTGGAAGTGCTACAACTACTCCATGGGCATCCTGGCCATCGCCTGCGCCGCCACCACGGCCAAGCACTTCGCCGACGCCCAGAACCGTGATCTGCCCAAGAACAACCAGATCAACTTCATCTCGTGCATGTGCGCGGCCATCATCGGCTTCTTGCTCCTTTCGAGCGACACGATCGCCACGGACGCCGCCAGCGGCTTCAACACCACCTACCTTGGTTCCAAGGGCCTGCTGACCGCCTTCATCGCTGCGTTTGTGACCGGCATCATCTACAAGTTCTTCATTAAGCGCAACATCACCGTCAAGATGCCCGAGCAGGTTCCGCCCAACATTTCGCAGACCTTTAAGGACATCATCCCCTTCTCCGTCTGCATCACCGTCTTTTGGGTCTTTGACATCGTCTTCCGCGCTGCCTTTGGCTTCTGCTTTGCCCAGGGCGTCATCCAGGTGTTCCAGCCCCTGTTCACCGCCGCCGACGGCTACATCGGCCTCGCTGTGATCTACGGTGCCATGAGCCTCTTCTGGTTCGTCGGCGTCCACGGCCCCTCGATCGTCGAGCCCGCCATCGCCGCCGCCCTCGTTGCCAACATGACCGACAACCTGGCTGCGTTCCAGGCTGGCCAGCACGCTTCCGCTGTCCTGACCCAGGGTGCCCAGTACTTCGTCGTCTGCATGGGCGGCACCGGCGCCACGCTCGTCCTGGTCTTTATGTTCTGCTTCCTGGCCAAGTCTCAGGAGATGCGCGCCGTCGGTAAGGCAGCCATCGTCCCCGTGTGCTTTGCCGTCAACGAGCCGCTGCTGTTCGCCGCGCCTATCGTGCTCAACCCCGTCTTCTTTGTCCCGTTTGTTTTTGCCCCGATCGCCAACATCTGGATCCTCAAGATCTTTATCGACTTCTTGGGCATGAACGGCTTTATGTACACCCTGCCCTGGACCGTCCCCGGCCCCATCGGCACCATCATGGGCTTGGGCTTCCAGCCGCTCGCCTTTGTGATGCTCGCCCTCATCCTGGTCGTCGACTTTGTCCTGTACTACCCGTTCTTCCGTGCCTATGACGCCCAGAAGTGCGCCGAGGAGGCCGAGATCTCCCAGGAGGAGCTCGCCGCCAAGAACGCCGAGAAGGCCGCCAAGCTCAACGATGCCTTCCAGGGCAAGGCTGACGCCAAGAGCGTTGCCGCCGGCGCTGCTGCCGAGGCCGTGAAGGTCGACTCCCCTGCCGCTTCTGCAGCACCCGCTGCCGAGGCAACGACCGCCAGCGACCTCAACGGCAAGCGCGTGCTCGTGCTCTGCCAGGGCGGCGGTACCTCGGGCCTGCTCGCCAACGCACTGGCCAAGGCTGCCAAGGAGCGCGGCATCAATCTTGAGACCGCTGCCGAGGCCTATGGCAACCACGTCGACATGCTCCCCGACTTTGACCTGGTCGTCCTGGCCCCGCAGGCTGCCAGCTACCTGGCCGACCTTCAGAAAGACTGCGAGCGCGTGGGCAACAAGTGCGTCGCCTGCCGCGGTAAGCAGTACATTGAGCTCTCCCAGAACGGCGACAAGTCTCTCGCCTTCGTCTCCGAGCAGCTTTCGAAGTAAGTAACGCCTAGGGCCAGCCGACCATCCAAGACCGGCTGGCCCTTCGATTTAGACGATTGGATCATCATGTCCGTTAACCCTGCTAGCGTCACCAACCCGCCTGCGCAGTTTCCCGAGGACTTTGTCTTTGGCGGCGCCACCGCTGCCTACCAGGTAGAGGGCGAGACCCGCACTCACGGTAAGGGCAAGGTTGCCTGGGACGACTTTCTGGAAGCCCAAGGCCGTTTCTCCCCCGATCCCGCTTCGGACTTCTACAACCAGTACCCCGTCGATCTGGAGCTGTGCGAGGAGTTTGGCATCAACGGCATTCGCCTCTCCATTGCCTGGAGCCGCATCTTCCCCAACGGCACCGGCGAAATCAACCCCGAGGGCGTCCAGTTCTACCACGATCTCTTCGCCGAGTGCCATAAGCACCATGTTGAGCCGTTCGTCACGCTGCATCACTTTGACACGCCGCTTCCCCTCTTTGAGAAGGGCGACTTCCTCAACCGCGAGACCATCGATGCCTTTGTGGACTTTGCCACCTTCTGCTTTAAGGAGTACGCCGACCAGGTGACCTACTGGTTCACCTTTAACGAGATCTGGGCCGACGCCTCCAACACCTACATCGAGGGTACCTTCCCCGGCGGCGTCAAAGCTCATCTGGCCGAGGCCTTCCAGTGCGAGCACAACATGATGCTCGCCCACGCCAAGGCCGTGCTGGCCTTCCACAACGGCGGTTTTAAGGGCAAGATCGGCGTCATTCAATCGCTGGAGTTTAAGTACCCACTCAACGAGAACGACCCCGCCGACATCAAGGCCGCCAACAACGAGCACGTGCTGCAAAACCAGTTCCTGCTCGACGCCACCTTCCGCGGCGACTATGCCCCCGACACGCTCGAGTGCGCCAACCGCCTGGCTGCCGTCTCGGGCGGCACCATCGAGATCCTAGACAAGGACCTCGAGATTATGCGCGAGGCCGCGCTATACAACGACTACCTGGGCGTCAACAACTACCAGTGCCGTTTCCTCAAGGCCTACGACGGCGAGAACGACCTGCACCACAACGGTACGGGCGAGAAGGGCACCGGCCGCTGGCGCGTAAAGGGCATTGGCGAGCACGTGAACAAGCCCGGCATCCCCACCACCGACTGGGACTGGATTATCTATCCCGAGGGCCTGTTCGATCTGCTCGTCTACATTAAGCAGCGCTACCCCAACTACAAGCAGATCTTCATCACCGAGAACGGCATGGGCTACAAGGACCCCTACAAGGACGGTTTTGTGGACGACCAGCCGCGCATCGACTACATCGAGCAGCACTTGCGTTGGCTGCTCAAGGCCATGGAGGTGGGCGTCAACGTGGGCGGCTACTTCCTGTGGAGCCTGCAGGATCAGTTCTCCTGGACCAATGGCTACAACAAGCGCTATGGCTTCTTCTACGTAGACTTTGAGACCCAAAAGCGCACGCCCAAGGCAAGCGCCTACTGGTACAAGCACGTGGCGCAGACCCGTCGTCTGGACTAGCGACTTGCGACTAGCGAGATGCCCCGCTCACACAACCTGCCCCCATTCCTCAGCCGGGGGCGGCACGTCACACGGCGCGCCGCCCCCGGCCTTTTTGTGCAGGTCGGAAGCCGTTTGTCTCGATCTGTAACATCCAGCCGAGCTTTTCAGTCCTACCTGTTACAGATTGAGATGAAAGGGACCGACCAGCCCGAATTGTCTCAATCTGTAACACTAAAACCGGTTTTGGACGTCTAGCTGTTACAGATTGAGACAAACGTACCGGCCAATCCTCTCAATCTCAATCTATAACAGTTAGCCGGTTATTTCGCCCCCACCTGTTACAGATCGAGATGAATAGATTAGACCTAGCCGAAAAATCTCAACCTGTAACACGTAGCCGAGTTTTTCAGTCCTAGCTGTTACAAATCGAGACAAACTGGCCGAGCAAGCTACACCCGTAGGTCTTTCCCGCTGGAGCATTCGACCAGCACGCCCGAAACAAGCGTACGGCTTCTGGAGCTCGGGGCTTCTAGGCACGCAACGACCTCGTCGGGCGCACGGACACCCAGTCCGCGGTGACGGAACTTCACCGACATATCCCGAAAACTCGATCCCCGGCTTAGCTTGCGCGCATTATCACAATAAACCCCCAACGATACACGGTCCTGCGGTTCAATGAGCCACAGGACCGCATGCCGTCGATCAGATAAAGATCGTCATATACAGAGGTAGATATATCCTATGCCCTTCAGCCCTGAGCTGTTTTGGGTGAAGAACTATCTCTTCTCCGACTCGTCGTTCGAATCGTCTGCCGAAATCGTCAAGCGAGATTGTTGAATACGATTTGGAAGATTTAACTTCAACAGGAGTGACCCGCGGTTTTCCAGCCGCGTCTTCAAAGCCGCGCGAAACAAGAAAATCAATTTCACGCGTTCTGGGCCGACTCCCCTCTGTTTTGGAAGGCTCCTGCCAGCTGTAATAAAAAAGCGAATGCCCCAGACTCTTAAGCTGCTGCGCCACGATGTTCTCGATTAGCATTCCTTTATTAATTGAAATTCTTCCAAATTGAATGTCTCTATGAACATCCATAAGGTCCGGACCATCATCAAACGCCAAGCTCACGAGCAATCCCGTGTCCGCCATATAGCATTTAAGCGAAGACGCGTCCTCGTGCAGGCGGTAACCCACGCTCGGATCACTGCATAAATAGCAACGGTTAATCAGTCGCGCATCCTCAAGCCAGATTAACGCCGACTCATATGTCTCAAAACGGGACCCCTTCTCCAAGCTGTCAAATTTGAACCGTTTATTTGCCGCAGATAATTGACCCGGAATATCGTCATAAACCGCCCGCGCACGTCTAGCGTCCGAACCTCCAAACTTGGCAATGTCCTCCCTGTACAGTGCGATAATCTGCCGTTTAACCCTGTCGCATCCTCTAAAATCATTCTCTGCCACAAAGGAGTCGACCGACTGAGGCATACCACCGACAAGCATATACTCATCAAATAATCTCATGCACGTCGCATGAACGCCGTCCGGAAGCGCGGTCCGAGATTCGCGCGCTTTACGGATCTCTTCTGCATAAAGATCTTTTCCGGTCGCCCAAAGATACTCCTCAAAATCGAGGGGCTCGAGAGGGATTCTTTCTTCCTCTGACGGTATGACAATGCTATCGACATTCTTTTTGATGGAGACAAGAGAGCCTGTCTCGATGTAATCAAATCTGCCGTCTTCTACAAGATGCTTTATGTATTCGCGCGCGATGGGAAACCGCTGCACTTCATCAAAAATGACCAGCGACTCTCTCGGTTCGAGGGCCTTACCATGCTGCAGCTGAAGCATGCGTAAAAAAAGATCGACATCTTCACGATGGTTCAGAAATATATCGAGCGTGGCTTTGCTAGCAGCCGAAAAGTCAATGTACAGATAATCCTTGTATTCATTTTGCGCGAAGCACTTGACGAGCGTCGTTTTGCCAACGCGTCTTGCACCCTCAATAAGCACCGCAGTGCGCCCTTGCGAGCGTTCTTTCCACTCCTGCAGACGATCATATGCCTTCCGTTTAAACATAATCTCACCTCAGCTTAATTTACGTGCTAGTTTACAAAAATACCGACCTTCAGATATATCTAATAATACAGAAATACCGACCTTTAAATGAGCTTATAGCTACAAAAATACCGACCATTGCAATGGCCGAAACACACAATATCTCCCGCGGCATCAGCTAGCAGATGACCTGCGTGTGCTCCTCGATGGCGGCGCGGTCCTCGTCGGCAATATCCGGCTCGCACACCACGGCGTCCAAGCTGTCCAGGCGGCAGAAGGTGTAGAAGTCGCGTTTGCCGATCTTGCTGGAGTCGGCGATCAGATAGCGCGAGTCCGCCTTGCTAAAGGCAAGCTGCTGGATACGGCCCTCGTCCATGTTGGATGTGGATACGTCACCGTCCAAGATACCGTTGGCGCCGATAAACGCCGCATCGATGCCCAGCGCGCGCAGGGTATCCTCGGCCGTTGGTCCCACAAAAGCGGCGGTGCGGCGACGGTACATACCGCCCACGAGGCACAGGTCGCAGTCCTCGCGCGCCTCGAGCAGGTTAAACACCGAAAGCGAATTGGTCACAATGCGCAGGCGAAACGTCGGCAGCATCGAGGCCATCTGTTCAACCGTGGTGCCCGTACCCAAAAAGATGGTCGAGCCTTCCTCGATAAGCTCCACAGCACGGCGTGCGATCTGCAGTTTTTCCTCGGCATGCTTGGTGCGCTTTTCGCTGTGCGAATACTCATGGCGCAACATAGCGTGGGGACGACCCTGCGCACTGCGGGCGCCGCCGTGCACGCGCTCGATCTCACCCAGACTCGCAAGTTCTTCGAGGTCGCGGCGAATCGTCATGTCCGAAACGCCCAGCGCATCCGAAATCTCCTTAACCGAGACCGTGCCCTGCTCCTCGAGCAGCTGACGAACCTTATCCTGTCGCTCTGCCTTAATCACGATGAATCCTCGCCGTTCTTTGCGCGCATATCATTCAAACAGTAACGAACAAATTGTATCAGACTCGTACGCGTCAAAAATGAACGCCCGCACAGCTCCAATCATCACTTTTTTGAGAAAAATACCCCCAGCTTTAGTGGGGTGTAGTGATAATCTCGCCTGTTCGCGCTACAGTTTGTCGGAAATACCTCGATGTTAGGAACCAAATGATCACTTCCGAGCTTTTCGGCACCGCGCCGTGCGGTACCCCCGTTCATCGTTACACCCTCGACGGGCCCGAGATCTGCGTTCGCATTATGGACTATGGCGCCACGGTGCTTGGTATCGATGTGCCCGACATTCCCGGCAACGTGCGCGATGTGGTGCTGGGCTTCGATAAGCTCGAGGATTACTTTGACAACCCCGCCTGCTTTGGCGCGACCATCGGCCCTGTGGCAAACCGCACCGCTGGCGCCACGATCGCCATCGACGGCACGGACTGGCATATGCCCGCCAACGAGGGCGCCAACAACCTGCACAGCGACCTTGAGCACGGCCTGCACAAACGTGTGTGGGATGTTGAGCTCGACGAGGTCCATAACGCCGTGCGCATGACCACCTCGCTTAAGGATGGCGAGCTGGGCCTGCCCGGCAACCGCACGTTTACGGCCGTGTTTACCGTTACGCGCACCGGCACCTTCCGCATCGAGTACGGCTGCGAGAGCGACCGCGCCACCTATGTGTCGATGACCAACCACACGTACTTTAACCTTGCAGGCCATCACGCCGGCATGGACTGCGAACATTTCTTTGTCGCCAACGCCGCCCACTACCTGCCCATTAACGAGCAGAATATCCCTACCGGCCAGATCGCTCCGGTCGAGGGCACGCCGTTTGACTTCCGCAGCCTGCGCCCCGTCGCACCCGGTATGGAGGCCGACGACCCGCAGATTAAGCAGGCCCGTGGCTACGACCACTGCCTGTGCATCGACGGCTATCAGTACGGCCGCAATCTGCGCCGCGCGATGCACGTCGAGGAAATGTGGACCGGTCGCGAGCTGGATTACTACACCACCGCCCCGGGCGTGCAGCTCTACACCGGCAATTGGCTGGGAGACGAGCATGCCAAGGACGATGCCAACTATGGCTGGGGCGCCGGCTTTGCCCTCGAGGCAGAGATGTACCCCGACACGCCGCACCAGCCGCTGTTCCCGCAGGGCATTGTGGGCCCGGGTCACCCCTACAGCAATGTGATCGAGTACCACTTTATGAGGCACTAAGCCCGCAACGCGACATATCGCACAGCAGCGCCCGCCGGCACCACCGCCAGCGGGCGCTTTTTCATCTTTTAGGCTCGTTTTTTCTGTGACTGTATGAGTGACATATCAAAACTATGCCCATTTACTACGTTTAGCCCGGGATGCTCGACCATGCACCGGTTTTTGTTAAATTCGCAAGCTGTCTACCTGCGGTTTTGTTTTTCTCAAATTCGACATGCTCGGCGATAGCCGACCAAACGTAGTAAATGGGCATAGTTTTTGACAGGCGGCATCGCGCGCATCCCTCGCAAGGGCAAAATGATCCGTTTTCCTCCGTCCCCAAGGGATCAGTTGAACAGATTGCCAATGGGGTCGGGGGCGGAACTGGGGAGATAGCGGATTTCTAGCTCTATGCCGAGCTTTTGCAACTCTTTGAAGGCGGCGATGTCCGTATCGTCTACGGCAATGGCAGGCGTTGCAGAGCGCTTGCCCTCCCCTGCCTGCATATGGCCAATGCTGATCTTGGTTATTGGCACACCACCCTTAACCAGCGCGAGCGCATCGGCGGGTGAGGCCACTATGATCAAGATCCATTGACGCGGCGTTGCGGTATGAATGATGTCGATAGTCCTTTGCACCGAGAAAAACCGCGTCCAAACGCCTTCTGGCACCGCCACCCTCATTGGTGCCCATTGGCGCGAATCCGCCGCGATCTCATCGTTGACGATTAGGACAAGGTTGGAACCCACGGCTTCGTTCCACAGCTCAACGTCTTGCCCGTAAATGAAACGGTCATCGATACGCGTAAGAAGAATCTTGGGTTGAGCCATGGCTGCCCCATTCTGTTTGAGACCCATACGAGCGGGACGTCGACCACCAACTCAACAGCAGGTCAAGTAACAAATGGGCACTGCAGACATCACGCCTCTAATATTAGTGCATTTAAAGTGAGAAAAGCCGTCAGAACACTTGCGCGGATGTGCGATGTCCCGTATCATAGACAGCCGTTGACGCCTCAGTTGCGTCATCATATGGCCGCCAGCGTAGCTCAGTTGGTAGAGCACCGCTCTCGTAAAGCGGGGGTCACCGGTTCGAGCCCGGTCGCTGGCTCCATTACACAAGATAGCCGCCTTCGGGCGGCTTTTTTGTTGCCGATTTTGAGTGCGTGCGCGCCAATCCAAACATCGCCACGTCAACGGCGGCCCACTCGGTGGACTTCGGGTTTAATGCTTAGGGGCGGGGATTTACCAAAGTGAAATCTTAATGAAAAGAAACCCAGCTGCAACAATTGCCATGGTGAGGGCTCAAATTGGCCATATAGATCTAAAATAGTCACAATATACAAATGTCGAGAGATATTGGCGATATAGATGAAAAGAACTAAGGGTTTTCTTTTGCTGGTATTGATGCTGCTCGGACTGTTCTGCCTGAGTGGCCCTTCTTGGGCCAAGGCTGCCTGTCCTGAAGGTGAGCCTTAGCAGTCTTATACGGGCAGCCTGCTGATAACTGCTAAGGAGGGCGATGCCGACTC
>CAUBMI010000015.1 GCA_958436995.1 uncultured Collinsella sp. | reverse complement strand
AAGCGGTCGGCGGGGTCATTGTGGCTCTTGACAGCGGATTGGGTCATATGAGCGAGCGACGTCCAGGGCGAACAAGTTGGCATGAAAAAGGCAAGGCATAGACCTTCTGGTCATGCCTTGCCTTTTGAATGACAAATTGTCGCCCTGGGCGGCGCGCAGCGTCGACTGGTCCGCCGTTCGGTAGAACGGCGGAACCCCTAAGACTCGATGTAGTCCTTCAACTTGCTAGAGCGGCTCGGATGGCGGAGCTTGGCCAAGGTCTTGGACTCGATCTGGCGGATACGCTCGCGCGTGACACCAAACTCGCGACCGACCTCCTCGAGCGTGCGGGGATGCCCGTCGACAAGGCCAAAGCGCAGCTCGATAACCTTGCGCTCACGATCGGCAAGCGAGTCGAGCACCTGGGTGAGCTGCTCCTGTAGCATGGAGAAGCTGGCGGCATCGGGCGGAACGATTGCCTGGGAGTCCTCGATGAAGTCGCCCAGCTGGGAATCCTCTTCCTCGCCGATGGGGGTCTCGAGCGACACGGGCTCCTGCGAGATCTTCTGGATCTCGCGGACGCGGTCGGCGCTCATGTCCATCTCGGCACCGATCTCCTCGGGGGTCGGGTCGCGGCCCAGGTCCTGAAGGAGCTGTCGCTGCACACGGACGAGCTTGTTGATGGTCTCGACCATGTGCACGGGAATACGGATGGTACGGGCCTGGTCGGCGATAGCGCGCGTAATAGCCTGACGGATCCACCACGTGGCGTACGTGGAGAACTTGAAGCCCTTCTGGTAGTCGAACTTCTCGACGGCGCGAATCAGACCGAGGTTGCCCTCCTGGATCAGGTCAAGGAACAGCATGCCGCGGCCGACATAGCGCTTGGCGATGGAGACAACCAGACGCAGGTTTGCGCTGATGAGCGCCTGCTTGGCTTCGAGGCCAACGTTCTCAATGCGCGTAAGACGACGCATCTCGGCACGCGTGAGCTCGAGCTCACCGGCATCGGCGGCCTCGAGTTTCTCGGTGGCCTCAAGACCGGCCTCGATCTTCATGGCCAGATCGACCTCTTCGGAGGCGGTCAGCAGGTCGACCTTGCCGATCTCCTTGAGGTACATACGAACCGGATCGCCGGTCAGCATCACCGTGGAGGCATCGATGCCACGCACGCGGGAGCGTGAACGGGACGTGCGCACGGTGCGCTTCTTCTTGCTCTTGGAAGAACCCATCTCGGCATCGGCCTGACGGGCCATCTTGAGCTCGTGATCGTCGAGCGAGCCGGAATCGTGCTCGTCGTCGTCATCGAAATCGTCGGTATCGGTATCGTTATCGTCATCGTCGACGTCCATGGGGGCGTCGTCGTTACCGCTCGCGGAGATAATCTGGATGCCGCTGTTGCGCAGCGCGGAATACACCGCGGTGAGCTGCTCGTCAGAAACATCGATATCCTTCAGGGCGACCTGAATCTCGTCCTCGGTTACCGAAGTCCTGTTTGAGCCGTTGCCCATGAGCTTTGCAACGTAGGATTCCAGCCCAGTACCCGTGCTCTCAGTCTTTTTTGGCACAGATTCTCCCTTCATAGTCCACAGGATTCAATACTTTAGCACACACATAGGCGTCTATACCCAAAAGAGGACTGGATATAGGCGAGAATACGCTGGTTGACCACAACATCTAGGCCTGTTCGGTGCCTGCGGCCTCCAGACCGATCAAACGGAACGGGTCCGCCACGCCGCCGATCGACTTTTGCAGCTCGCGTTGACGCTGCGAATCCTGCGCGGCCTGCACGGTCAGCGCACGACGGGCCTCATCATCGAGCGAACGGTCCTGGCGCAGCTTGGCCTGTGCGGCACGCATGCGGCGCTTGATGTTGTAGAGTTCGAGCGTATCAAGCATGAACACGATGTTCGTCTCGGTGGGGTGCTTACTCGTCGCCGAGATGCGCCCGGCACTCACAAGCGTTGCCGCCTCGGGACACACCGAGCGCGCCGCATCCATGCAGGCTGCAGGATCGGTTCCCGGCGGCGTCGCCAGCACGGCCCACGCGATGGACTCGTGGCGCGGATCCACCCACTCGATGGAGCAGATACGGTCGGCATACGTGCGGAACAGGTCGGGGTAGCTCGTGAGCATCGTCAACAGCTCGCGCTCCCCTGCCAAGGACTTGCGCTCAAGATCAGTAAGAACCATCGGCGCCGCCGCAGCCGGAGCGCCCGAACCATCAGTCACAGGCACAGCACCCATACCATCAGGCACATCGATCGGCGGCAGGTCGTCGACGACCTCCACGGGCGCGGCACCGTAGGCATCGAGCGGGACGTAGTCATACGGCTCTTCTTCGACCGGCGCGGACACCGGCGGCGTCGCGCCCGATGCCCAAGCGTCACGACCGGCATCGCGAGAACTCGACGCCCGACTGCCCGTCCCGCCGGACCGCTCAGCCTGTGCCCGCTGGCGCTCATAGTTCTGCTCACGACGTCGCTCGGCATCCTCACGCTTGGCGACATCGCGAAACACGCGACCCGAACTCGCGCGAACCGTCTCCAGATCCAAACCCAGCAGATCGGCAATCTGGATAAAGTACGTATCGATCATATAGCTGTCACGAAGCGGATAGATGAGCGTGAGAGCATCCTCCAGCACCTTGGCACGACCGCCCGGCGTGGAGATGTCGCTCGACTCCTGCAGCGAACGGTAGACAAAGTCCATGAGCGGCTCGGCCGCGTCGATGCGCGCCTGCAGCTCCTGGCCACCGTGCGCCGTAATAAACTCCATGGGATCGTTGCCGTCGGGCAGCACCACGCAGCGCAGGTCCATCGAATCCTGCTCGATAAACTGAATCGCGCGGCGCGCGGCCTTTTGACCGGCAGCGTCGCCATCGAACATATACACGATGCGCTTGGCAAAGCGGGTGAGCGTCTTGACGTGATGCTCCGTGAGCGCGGTGCCCAGCGTGGCGACAACGTTTTTGATCCCCGCCTCCCAGCAGGCGATGCAATCGGTATAGCCCTCCACCACGATGGCCGTATCCTGCGCGACGATAAACTCCTTGGCCCAATTAAAGCCATAGAGGTTTCGCTTTTTATGAAACACACTCGTCTCGGCGGTATTGAGGTACTTGGGTTGGCCGTCACCCATGATGCGCCCGCCAAAGGCAATGTTGTGACCCTGCTCGTCAAAGATGGGGAACATCACGCGGTCGTAGAAGCGGTCGGCAAGCTGCCCGCGCCCGCGGCTCACGGCAACGTTGGCGTCGATCATCTCCTGCGGGGTAAAACCCGCCTGGGACAGGTGCGACACCAGCGCGTTGCGGCCCGGTGCAAAGCCCAGGTAGTAGCGGCGGCAGACGTCGCCACCCATACCACGGCTGGCAAAGTACTCGCGTGGACGGCCGTCCTTACCGCGCATAAGCATGGTGTGGTAGAACTGGGCGGTCTCGGCACACAGATCGTAGATGCGAGCACGCTTGGTACCGCGCTCGCGACGATCTCCGGTGTCATGCAGCTCAATACCCGCACGATCGGCCAAATAGCGGATTGATTCGGGAAAGCTCAGGTTCTCGCGCTTCATGATATAGGTGAAGACGTCGCCACCCTCGCCGCAGCCAAAGCAATGCCACACCTGCGTGGCGGGGATAATGTGGAAAGAAGGCGTCTTTTCGCCATGGAAGGGGCAGCAACCCCAAAACTCATGGCCGCGGGGCTTGAGCTCAACCGTTTCCTGCACGATGGCAACCAGGTCAGACGCAGCGCGTACCTGGTCTTTTTCCTCATCGCTAATCACGGATGCTCACCCCCTGCTCACCCAAGTTATGACGAATATCCTCGATATTACCCTCGACGGTCGCAATCAACTCATCCAGCGAGTCGAACACACGCGAGGGACGCAGCCAGCGCGTAAACGCCAGCGAAACGGAAGCGCCGTACAGGTCGCCCGTATAACCAATTAAGTTAGCCTCGAGATGCGATGAAGCGGCATCGTCGGCATACGTCGGCGGCAGGCCGACGTTAACGGCAGCAGGCCATACGGTGTCATCGACGAGCACCAGGCCCTCATACACGCCATCGGCAGGCACCTGAATGCCGTCGGGAACCTGCAGGTTTGCCGTGGGAAAGCCCATGCCAGAGCCCTCGTGACGGCCGCGAATAACACCGCCGCGCAGCATATACGGGCGGCCGAGCAACTCAGCAGCCAGCTCCACATGGCCCTGTCCCAGCTCATGACGGATGCGGGTGGCGCAAATGGCCTCACCGCACTCGCAAAGCAGATCGTGACCATACACGTCAACGCCGTGCTCGGAACCCCAGACGCGCATCTCGGCAACACCAGAAGCACCGCCACGACCCAGCCTAAAATCGCTGCCAACGCGAATCGAACGAATGTCGACCACGCGTGACAACAGTGTGAGAAAACCGACATGGTCGAGTGCCGCAACCTCAGGCGTAAAGGGAACGGCCACCACTGCATCGACCCCGGTCTGAGCCAAGGCATGTAGACGGTCGGCCGTCGTCATCAATTTTTGAGCGGGCGAAGGACTCACCACAACGTCCGGATCGGGATCGAAAGTGACCACGACCGCCTTGCAGCCATGGGCACGGGCATCACGGACAAGCGCTTCGATGAGTTCCCGGTGTCCACGGTGAACGCCATCGAACACGCCGATGGCGATGGAGGCAGCACCCAAGTGCTCGCACTCATCAAACGCATCGGCAGTGTCGATGCGAGCCTCGTCCGACTCGCCTTCAAAAAAGATACGCGCGAGCTCGCGAGCGGACAACATCATCGAACACCGCCGATTGCCTGCGGAAACACGTGCTCCATGACAAAACGGCCACTTTCGATGCGGGCGAGCGCCTTGAGTCCCCCATCGAGCACCAGCGCAAACGGCGCTTTCGAAGCATCGAAATCGGCAAGCGCACGCTCAACGGGAATGCGTCGGCCGCAGAGCAGGTCTTCGGCAAGATTGCCCGGCAAGTCAACACGCGTGGCGCCCAGGGCCGCAATGGGATCCAGGGCAAAGCCGGGCGCGGACTCGGGAGAAAGCTCCTCGACCGCATGACAGGCGCCAATGGAAACAACACCGGAGGCCGTGCGGCGCAGCGCGGAAATGTGCGCGGCGCTCTCGCAGGCGCGGCCCAAGTCGCGAGCGAGCGCACGGATATAGGTACCCTTGCTCACTGAGAACGCCACGGTCCACACACACGTATCACCTTCGCCGCCCACGGCGATCAGGTCGGCGGCATAGACCTCCACGGGGCGCGGAGGTAGGTCCACCGCGTTGCCCTCACGAGCAGACTTATAAGCGCGAACGCCATTGACCGAGATAGCCGAAAACGCCGGCGGCACCTGCATCTGCGGACCCATCATGGCGGCCAAGCGCTCACGGGCATAGGCAGGATCGCGGAGCTCGTTGGCAACAGCCACCGTGCGGACCGCCTCGCCCTCCGCATCATCGGTATTGGTCTCGGCGCCAAACGAGATATCGGCGACGTAGCTTTTGGTATCGAGCGTGAGCATGCCCAGCAGACGGGTGGCCTGGCCCACACCCACCACCATGACACCCGATGCCATGGGGTCGAGCGTGCCGGCATGGCCGACGCGCCGCTCATGGAGGGCGCGCCGGCATTGCGAGACCACATCGTGGGACGTGCAGCCCACCGGCTTATCGACAGCGAGCAGCATATTCAATTGAGAAGGCGTACGACGAGCCATGTACCATCCAAAAAGTTAAAGCTCGATGGTCACCGAAGCGGGATCCTCCCCCACCAGCTCAGCCAGCATGGGAAGTGCCACGGTAAGCGTCTCGAGAATCGTTCCGTTGTTGGAGAAACCGGCGGCAGCGGGATGTCCGCCACCGCCAAAAGCAGCAGCGATCTCGGATACGTTGAGGTCGCCCTTGGAGCGCAGGTTGCCGCGCACCTTGGTATCGCCCTCAATGCCCTTCAGGAACAGGCAGACCTCGACGCCCATCACCGAGCGCACCACGTCAACCAGGCCGTCGCACTCATCCGAGGTGACACCGCAAGCCTCAAGGTCACTCTGGTACGCGTAGCTATACGCGACGCGCCCGTGGGCCACCGTCTTGATGCGGCCCATAACGATGGACTTGAGGTGCAAAAACTCAACGCGCATGCTCTGGTAGACCTCGAGTGCCACACGCGCCGGATCGGCACCGTGGGCAACCAGACGCGAGGCTGCATGGAACGCGGCGGCATCGGCGTTTTGGTACTGAAAACGGCCGGTATCGGTAACCAAGCCACACAGCAGGCAGGTCGCAACGCCATCACGTGCGACAATGCCGCAATTGTCCAAGAAGCGGTCGATGATCATGGCGCAGGCTGCAGCTTCGACGCGCCTCAGGCTGAGCTCGGCAAACTCCTCGCGCGCCGGATGGTGATCGAAGCACACCACATGCTTGGAGCGACGAAGCACCTCGGCGGAATTATTGAGACGCTCGACGACCGGTACGTCCACCGATATGAACAGGTCCGGATTGCCGGTATACACAGATGCCGGTACCAGGCGATCGGAGCCTTCCATAAAGCGGTAGATGCGCGGAACCGGGTCATCGTCTGCCAGCAGCAGGGCAATGTCCTTGTTAGGGAAAAACTTCATAAGCGAGAGGCCCAGACCCAACACGGAGCCCAGGGCGTCGCCATCGGGAGAAGTGTGTCCCGAAATCGCAATGGAGGACGCACCCTCGATGAGCTCAAGGATGCGTCGCTGAATATCTGCAGACTCGCACGAGGCGAGGTCGGCGGAATTAGTCATCTAAAGCTGCCTCCTGGGCGGCATCCGCTATCGGATAGCCGTCCTCGTCCTTTTCGATCGCAAGCGTGGCGGGAACGTTTTCCAGCGCACGCGTGATGCGCTCGGCCTCATCGGTCGAGCGATCGATGCGAAAATCGAGCTCGGGCGTAACACGCCAATCGAGCGAGCGAGCCAACAGGCTCCGAATACGGCCCTTAGCGCTTGCGAGCGCCTCCATGACCTCGTCGTAGCGGCTCGCATCGCACGACACGAACACACGCGCGAACGAACGGTCCACCGCGACCTCGACCGCGGTCAAAGTAACCAGGTCGAGACGCGGATCGGAAACCTCAAAGAGCAGGATATAACCGAGCTTCTCGCGAAGCTGCTCGCCCAGACGGCGGGTTGCCTGCGTTTGCTTCATAGCGCTACCCCCTACTCGGTACGGGCAACCTGGTCGATACGGTAACCCTCGATCTGGTCGCCGGGCTTGATGTCCTGGAAGTTCTCCAGGCCAATGCCGCCCTCGGAACCGCTCTTGAGGCTCTTGGCCTCGTCCTTGTAGTGACGCATCGAGGCGATCTTGCCGTTGAAGACCACGATGCCGTCGCGCACCAGACGCACGGAATCGGTCGCGGCGATCTCGCCCTCTTCGACGCGGACACCGGCGGCGATACCGACTTTAGGCACCTTGAAGGTGTCCAGGACGGTCGCGGTACCCGTGGAGACCTCGACCTCGGTGGGCTTGAGCATGCCGATACGGGCAGCGTCGAGCTCCTCGAGGCACTTGTAGATGACGTCGTAGCAACGGATCTCGACGCCCTCACGCTCGGCGGCGGAGCGGGCCTTACCGTCGGGACGGACGCCAAAGCCGATGATGATGGCGTTGGAGGCGTCGGCCAGGACGACGTCGGTCTCGTTGATGGCACCAACGGCGGAGTGGATCGTGTTGATGCGAACCTCGGACTGATCCATCTTGTCGAGCGAATCCTGAAGGGCCTCGATGGAACCCTGGACGTCGGCCTTGATGATCAGGTTGAGCTCCTTGACTTTGGCGTCGGCAATGGTCTCGAAGAGGTTCTCGAGCGTGACGTGCTTGACGCGGCTCTGCTCCTCGATACGGGCCTTGAGCGAACGCTCGTCGGCAAGGGCGCGAGCCTCGCGCTCGTCCTCGAACACACGGAACTCGTCACCGGCGTTGGGCACGGACTGCAGGCCCAGGATCTCAACGGCGTCGGAGGGACCGGCCTCGGTGACGGCGCGGCCCTTGGGGTCGAGCATGGCGCGGACGCGGCCGTAGGTGAGGCCGGCGACAAGCGTATCGCCCACGTGCAGGGTACCACGGGTCACGAGCACAGTAGCGACCGAGCCGCGGCCCTTGTCGAGCTTGGCCTCGAGGACGTTGCCGGAGGCAAAGGTGTCCGGGTTGGCCTTGAGCTCGAGCACATCTGCCTGGAGCAGCACGGTCTCGAGCAGATCGTCGATACCGATCTTCTGCTTGGCCGAGATGTTGACGAACATGTTCTGTCCGCCCCACTCCTCGGGGATGACGCCGTACTCGGTGAGCTCCTGACGCACACGGTCGGGGTTGGCGCCGGGCTTATCGATCTTGTTGACGGCGACAACGATGGGTACGCCGGCGGCCTTGGCGTGGTTGATCGACTCGACCGTCTGGGGCATGACACCGTCGTCGGCAGCCACGATCAGAATGACGATGTCGGTCACCTTGGCGCCACGGGCACGCATAGCCGTAAAGGTGGCGTGACCGGGGGTATCGATGAAGGTGATCTTGCGGTCGTTGATCATGACCTGCGAAGCACCGATGGCCTGCGTAATGCCGCCCGCCTCGCCGGCAGCAACGCCGGTGTGACGGATGGCGTCGAGCAGCGACGTCTTGCCGTGGTCGACGTGGCCCATGACGGTGACGACCGGTGCGCGCGGCTTAAGGTCGGCGGGATCGTCGTAGAACGAGAAGGTGTTCTCCTCCTCGGGGGTGATGATCTTGATCTGACGACCCAAGTCGTCGGCAACGAGCTCGACGAGGTCGTCGGACATGGACTGCGTCATGGTGAGCGGCGTACCCAGCAGGAACAGGCGCTTGATGATGTCGTTGGCCGGAACGTCGAGCGCCTCGGCGAGCTCCTGGACGGTAACGCCCTGGGAAACCTTGATGGCGTCGAGCTCCTCGGGGTTCACGCCCTGGGCCAATGCCTCCTCGATCTTGCGCTCCTCCTGAGCCTTGGCAGCCTCGCGCTCACGCTTCTCCTTGCGCTTCTTGCGGCGACCGGTGGACTCACGAGAGGCCTCCTCGACGGCAGCACGAGCCTCCTCGAGCACCTTCTCGCGGCTGTACTCCTCGGCCTCACGAGCCATGCGGCTGTAGTGGTCCTCTTCGTTGTTGTGACCGCCCTTGCGCTTCTTGCCCTTGCCCTGCTTATCGGGGTTGGGGAAGTCCATGCCGGCAGCGACGTTGTTGCTGGCGTTGGTGCGATGGCTGTGCGGACGGCTCTCGGAGGCGTTGCGCTCGGAGTTGTTGTCGGAGGCGTTACGATCGTTACGGCGGCCACCGCGGCGGTCATTGTTGCCGCCACGACGGTTACCGCGCTCGGCGGCGCGCTCGGCCTTGGCCTTGTCCTCGGCGTCCTTCTTCTCCTTGAGCACGGTCTCCTGTGCGGCGATCTGGTCGAGCAGCGAACGGAAGCGCGAACCGGAGTCGGAAGCGGGAACGGCGCGGCGCTGGGCCTCGCGGGCAGCCTCCTCCTTCTCGCGAGCAAGGCGCTCCTGCTCGGCCTTCTTCTTGGCCTCGGCCTCGGCGCGGGCAGCCTCCTCGGCAGCCTGGGCTGCGGCAAACTGGCGGCGTTCCTCCTCGCGTGCCTTCTCGGCGGCGATGCGCTCGCGCTCGGCCTCGGCGGCGCGAGCGGCCTCCTCGGCGGCAGCTGCCTGCTCCTCGGCCTGCTTGGCGGCCTCGACTTCCTGAGCGCGGGCCTCGATCACCGAGGCGAGCTGCTTGCGGACCATGGCGACATAGGCGTCCTCCAAAGTGGAGGACGCGGACTTAGCGGGAATCTTCATTTCGGCGAGATGACCCATCAGTTCCTTGGAGGTCATGCCGAACTCTTTGGCCAGGGTGGACACACGGACTTTTGCCATATGACTTCACCTACCCTTTCTGGCACCTTGGGTGCCTAGAGACTGAACGAGCGTGGGAGACGCGCCGGGACCCGCCCGGCGCGACCGCGCGCTAGATCAGGTCCTCCGCATCATCGAAGGCGTCGGTGTCGTGGACACCGCAGAAACGGGAGCCGGGACGAGCCTGGTTGCGGCACTGGACGCCGTCCTCGGACACGTACTCGCAGCGGCGGACGTCCTCGTCCTCCTCGTCACCGATCAGGTCGGCGGCGGGCTCCTCGTGAACGGGAACGTTCTTGAGGATGTCGGCGGCAAGCGTCTCGGACTTGATGTCGATGTGCCAGCCGGTCAGGCGCGCGGCGAGGCGGGCGTTCTGGCCCTCCTTGCCGATGGCGAGGGACAGCTGGTCGTCGGGCACGATGACGCCGGCGTAGGCCTTCTCCTCGTCGATGAGGACGCGGGTGACCTTGGCAGGCGACAGGGCGTTGGCGACGTAGACGGCAGGATCGGCATCCCACAGGATGACGTCGACGCGCTCGCCACGGAGCTCGCCCACGACAGCGCGAACACGGCTGCCCTTGGGGCCGACGCAGGCGCCCACGGGATCCAGACGGTCGTCGAGCGAGTGGACGGCTACCTTGGAACGCTGGCCGGGCTCGCGGGCGATCGACTTGATCTGGACGGTGCCCTCATAGATCTCGGGCACCTCCTGCTCAAACAGACGACGCATGAGCTCGGGGTGGGTGCGGGAGATGACAATCGGCGGACGGCTGTGCTCGCCGCGAACCGGTTGCAGGTTGGAGTTGGGGTCGCGTACGTCGATGATCACGGCCTTGATGTGCTGGTTGTGCAGGTAGCGCTCGCCCATCGGGCGCTCGTTGCGCTCGTTCTCGTAACGGCGCTGGTCGAAGTGCGGCAGCTCGGCCTCGACGCCCTCGCGGATCTTGACGATCGTGAAGTCGGGCGTGGACTGCAGCACGGTGCCGCTGATGAGGTCACCGATGCGGCCGGAGAACTCCTCGTAGATCTGCTCGCGGGCGGAGTTGCGCACGATGGCGTTGATCTCGGCCTTGGCGTGCTGGGCGGCGATGCGGCTCGTGTTCTTGGGGGTGACGTCGATCTCCTCGAACTCGGTGAAGTTGCCCTCCTCGTCCATGGAATCGTCGATCGGCTCCAGGCGGTAGACGTAGATCTTGCCGGTGGTGCGGTCGATGGTCACCTTGGCGCCCCACTCAAGATGCAGGATCTCGGCGTAGCTCTTGGCGAGCGACTGCTCCAGGCGGTCGATCAGGTAGAGCTGGTCGATGTGCTTCTCCTGGCAAAGCTCCATCAGGGCGGACATCATGTCGGATGCTGCCATCTTACTTTCCTTCCTTCGCGGGCTTGAAGTCGTAGGTGGGCTTCAACTTGCACTTTTTAACATCAGAGAAATCGAGGGTAACGGACTCGCCGTCCTCGAGCTCGAGGGTCACGTTCGTCTCGGTCGCGGCGGCAATCTTGCCGGTGTACTTGCGACGGCCCTCGGTGGCGGTGGAGGTGAGCTCGCAGTCCTCGCCCATAAAGCGGGCAAAGTCGCGCGGACGGCGCAGCGGGCGCGCCATGCCCGGGCTCGACACCTCGAGCGTGTAGCTCGAAGAGATAGGGTCGAGCTCCTCAATCACATCGCCGACCCACTTGGTGTTGGCCGTGACGTCGTTGAGCGACAGGCTCTGACCCTCGGCACCCTCGATACGCACGCGCACGCAGGGGGCCTTGGTGGCACCCACGAGCTCGACGTCGACGATGTCGACATCGTACTGGGGAGCGACGGCCTCGAGCGCGTCGATGATCGCCTGCTCGGTCTTGGTCTTGACCATTGCGGCACCTCCATCCATACAAAAAAGAAGCGGGGCCGAAACCCCACTTCTTTCAATTACAACTTCATTTGCAAGCAAACTATACCAATACCTGCACAAACATGCAACCACAACACAAACCCGCAGGTCAGCGTGAGCACAGGTTCTCCACAAGAAATGGATAATTGGGTGTTGTCGCAAGTGTCCTTAACCAAAAAGAGGGGCGACTCCCTACGGAATCGCCCCTCGCTTTTTGATGTCAGCTATGCGCGCAGTGCTTACTTGACCACCAGGTTGACCAGCTTGCCGGGCACGCAGATGGCCTTGACAACGGTCTTGCCCTCGGTCCACTTGGATACGGCGGCCTCGGCGGCAGCCTGCATCTCCTCGTTGGAGGCATCGCGGGCGACGTCGATGCGGCCACGAACCTTGCCGAGCACCTGCACGACAATCTGCACCGTGTCCTCGATGGACTCGGCCAAGTCGAACTCGGGCCAGGCGGCGGTGTAGGCGTTGCCCTCGCAGCCGAGGGCCTCGTGCCACAGCTCGTCGGCCCAGAACGGGCAGATGGGGGCAAGGACACTCACGATGTCCTTAGCCACGCCATAGCACAGCGCCTTGTCGCGCGATGCGCTCTCGGTGGCGTTAAGGTAGGCGCTCGCCGCGTTGACGAGCTCCATGACGGCCGAGATGGCGGTGTTGAACTGGCCGCGGTCAAAGTCCTCGGTGCACTTGGCGATGGTGCGGTGACGCTCGCGATAGAGCTTCATCGCAACCTCGTCGAGCGCGGACTTGTCGAAGGCCACGTTGGCGTCGCCGGACTGGACGAGCTGCCAAACGATACGCCAGGCGCGCTTGATGAAGCGGCTGGCGCCCTCAACGGCCTTGGGATCCCAGTCGAAGTCCTTCTCGGGCGGGGCGATAAACAGGATCGCCAGACGCATGGTGTCGGCACCGTAGGGCTCGATAACCGAGCTCGGGGGCACGACATTGCCCTTTGACTTGGACATGGTGTCGCCGTTCTCGTCCTTGACCATGCCCTGGCACAGCAGGTTGGTGAAGGGCTCGTCCACGCTCAGCAGACCCAGGTCGCGCAGCGCCTTGGTAAAGAAGCGGCTGTAGAGCAGGTGCAGAATGGCGTGCTCGATGCCGCCGATGTAGTTATCGACGGGCATCCAACGGTCGGCGGCCTCGCGGGAGAAAGGCAGCTCGGTGTTGTGTGGGTCGGTATAGCGCAGGTAATACCAGCTGGAGCAGGTGAAGGTGTCCATGGTATCGGTCTCGCGCTTGGCCGGGCGGCCGCAGACCGGGCAGGTGGTCTCGTAGAACTCCTTGCACTCGGCGAGGGTCTCGCCGGCACCCAGGTCCAGGTTCTCGGGCAGCGTCACCGGCAGCTGATCCTCGGGCACGGGCACGATGCCGCAGTGCTCGCAGTGGATAGCCGGGATGGGGTTGCCCCAATAGCGCTGGCGGCTGATGAGCCAGTCGCGCAGACGGAACTCGACCTTGCGACGACCGCAGCCCATGGCCTCGAGGTCGGCCACGATTGCAGCTTCGCCCTCGGAGTGCTTGCCACCGCGCATTCCGGTGTACTTGCCGGACTGGACGAGCGTGCCCTCGGCAGCGTGGGCGCAATCCCAGTCGACGGTCTCGGCATGGAAGGTATCGATGGTCTCGCCGTTGGCCTCGACGGCAGCACGGTCGTCATCGTCCAGGATGATCGGCACGATCGGCAGGTCGTACTTGCGGGCGAACTCAAAGTCGCGCTGGTCGCCGCAGGGAACGGCCATGACGGCGCCGGTGCCGTAGTCGGCCACGACGTAGTCGGCAACCCACACGGGGACCTTCTCGCCGTTGACCGGGTTCACCACGTAGCGGCCGGTAAAGGCACCGTGCTTCTCGAGGGTGCCCTGGGCACGCTCGACGGCGGAGATATGCTTGGAGTCCTCGACGATCTTGGTCACGGCCTCCTCGTACTCCGTACCCTCGACGAGCTCGTGCAGACGCGCGTACTCGGGAGCCAGGACAAAGAAGGAGACACCAAAGAGCGTATCGGCACGTGTGGTGAAGACGGTGATCTTGCCCTCGTCGCCCTCGATGGGCTCGCCATCGGCATCGCACAGGGTAAAGTCGACCTCGGCGCCCTCGGAGCGGCCGATCCAGTTGGCCTGCATCTGCTTGACGCGCTCGGGCCAGCCAGGGAGCTTCTCAAGGTCATCGAGCAGCTCCTGGGAGTACTCGGTAATCTTGTAGTACCACTGCTCGAGGTCGCGCTTCTCGGGCTCGGTGCCGCAGCGCCAGCACTTACCCTCGGTGACCTGCTCGTTGGCCAGAACGGTCTTACAAGTGGGACACCAGTTGACCGGGTTCTTCTTACGGTAGACCAGGCCCTTTTCCCACAACTTCTCAAAGATCCACTGACCCCAACGGTAATAATCGGGACTGCAGGTTTTGACCATGCGATCCAGATCGTAGGAGAAGCCCATGCGCTTCATCGTGGCGAGAGCCTGGTCCATGTTCTTATACGTCCAGGCGGCAGCCTGCGTGTTGTGCTTGATGGCGGCGTTCTCGGCAGGCAGGCCAAAGGCGTCAAAGCCGATGGGGTGCAGCACATCGTAGCCGCGCATGCGGGCCTGACGGGCCATGGCATCGCCGATGGTATAGTTGCGCGCGTGGCCCATGTGCAGGTCGCCCGACGGATACGGGAACATCTCGAGCACGTACTTCTTGGGCTTGCTGGCGTCGGTGTCGACGGCAAAGAGGTTGGAGTCCTCCCAGGCCTTCATCCACTTGGACTCAATGGCCTGCGCGTCGTAGGCAGGGATCTCATCCTTATGATCTGTGCAATCGCACATATCAGCTCCTTTGTTAGCTGGGTTGGGGCGGGGCGTTCTTACCTTTACTCGCTGCTGCGGACAGTCCTGCGCAAGACGAAGAGCACATTTAGTGCTCTTCTTTGCGTGCGGAACTTGCAGCGAGCAAAGGTAAGAACGCCCCGCCACATCGTTAACTCGCATGATGATAGCAAATACAACAAGCGAGATGCCTGCGACTTGCAGGCATCTCGCTTTATCTAAATAACGTGGTTGAGGCTCAACCTTTATGTGCAGGTCTTATCTTATCGATACGTTACGCTCTGTTGGGAGTCCTTGACTACGACGTCGTGGGCTCCGCCTTCGACGATCGAGGTCGAGGAGACCAGGGTCAGGCGTGCCTTTTCCTGGAGCTCGGGGATCGAGAGGGCACCGCAGTTGCACATCGTGGACTTGACCTTGTAGAGCGTGCCGCCCACGCCGTCCTTGAGGGAACCGGCGTAGGGAACGTAGGAGTCAACGCCCTCGACGAAGCTGAGCTTCGCGGCGCCGCCCAGGTCGTAGCGCTGCCAGTTGCGGGCACGCGCAGAACCCTCGCCCCAGTACTCCTTCATGTACTGGCCGTTGACGTTGACTCGCTCGGTCGGGCTCTCGTCAAAGCGGGCGAAGTAACGGCCCAGCATCATAAAGTCGGCACCCATGGCAAGGGCGAGCGTCATGTGGTAGTCGTAGACGATGCCGCCGTCGGAGCACACGGGCACGTAGACGCCGGTCTCCTCGTAGTACTCGTCGCGAGCGCGGCAGACATCGATCAGCGCGGTGGCCTGGCCACGGCCGATGCCCTTGGTCTCGCGGGTAATGCAGATGGAACCGCCGCCGATACCGACCTTGATGAAGTCGGCACCGCAGTCGGCCAAGAAGCGGAAGCCCTCGGCGTCAACAACGTTACCGGCACCGACCTTGACATCCTCGCCGTAATTAGCGCGGATCCACTCGATGGTGCGCTTCTGCCACTCGCTGAAGCCCTCGGAAGAGTCGATGCACAGGACATCGGCGCCGGCCTCGATGAGCAGCGGCACACGCTCGGCATAGTCGCGGGTGTTGATACCGGCGCCGACCATGTAGCGCTTGTCGCCGTCGAGCAGCTCGTTGGGGTTGGTCTTGTGGCTATCGTAGTCCTTGCGGAAGACGATGCCCATAAGGTGATCGTTGTCGTCGACGATAGGCAGAGCGTTGAGCTTGTTGTCCCAGATGACGTCGTTGGCAACCTTGAGGCTGATGTTCTTATCGCCCACGATGAGCTGCTCACGCGGGGTCATGAACTCGGAGACCTTCTTCTGGTGGTCATCGCGGCTGGGGCGATAGTCACGGCTGGTGACGATACCCAGGAGCTTGCCCTTGGGAGTGCCGTCGTCGGTGACCGGCATGGTGGAGTGACCGGTCTTCTCCTTGAGCTCGATGACCTGCTCCATGGTCATGTCGGGGGTCAGCGTGGAATCGGACTGAACGAAGCCGGCCTTGTGATCCTTGACGGCCTTGACCATAGCGGCCTCGGACTCGGGAGCCTGGGAACCGTAAATGAAGGACAGGCCACCCTCGGTAGCGAGCGCGACACCCATGTCGACGCCCGAGACGGACTGCATGATGGCGGAAACCATGGGGATGTTCAGGGTGATTGCCGGCTTCTCACCGCGTTTAAAGCGGGTTAGCGGCGTCTTAAGAGAGACGTTGTTGGGGATGCACTGCGAGGACGAGTAACCAGGGACCAGCAGATACTCCGAAAACGTGTGGGACTCACCGGGAAAGAACGTAGCCATGTTTCTCCTTTTTCCATGCGACCGGTCGGCTGCAGGCCTCGTAGGACCCAGCCCAACCTTGGGCGCCCAATACTGGGGAAGTATCTTAACGCACTTTGACTGCTACAATGCATGATTTAAGAAGAGCACACGAGGGTTTGACGCAGGCTTTGCGTTTGCCCAGCAAACACTTTAGCAGGGAGACGTGGAGCACATGGAGTACAAGACGACGGCAAAGTTGGTCATTCAAGCGTGCGACAAAGACCTGCCGGGCGTGTTTGGCCACGGCTGTGTCTTGCTGCTGCAGGGTATTGACCGAGAGCATTCGCTCAACCGCGCCGCCAAAAGCATGGGCATGGCGTATTCCAAGGCCTGGCGCATCGTGAACGAGGCCGAAGGACAGCTGGGCTGCAAGCTCATCGAGCGCGACGGCGCCCGCGGATCCACCCTCACCCCCGCCGGCGAGCGAGCCATAGCGGTGTACGAGGAGCTGCAGGCTGACATCAACCAGGCCATAGCCGCCAAAGCCGACGTCCTCATCGCCAGCATCAACGCGGAGTAGTCCTTTTAGGCGGTTTTTAGCCCACAGCGCCCTCGGGTTGAGGCTCGCGCCACAAAACGAGCCCATCTACTACGTTTAGTTGAATACCCACGACCATACCGGACATTATGAAATTAAAACCGCTGGTAAACAGCTTGGTAATTTTCAAAATAGGCGGGTGTGGTCGACCCCTATTGCTTAAACGTAGTAAATAGGCCGTTTTCGTGACACAGACCCCGATTAGCTACTTGCGAAGGGCGTTATCGAGAGTGGCTGCCACCTGCAGGGGGTCGTCGGTGCCGGCGAAGAGGCGGATGGTTCCCCTCTGCTTGCCGCGTGGGGCCGAAAGGCGTGTCGTTGCGCCGCCGGCGGGCGACGTGCGGAACTCCCCCGGCAATGTGTCGAACAGCTCACCCGCACTTCGCTCGATAAGGTCAAACTCAACTGCCGGGCCAAAGCCGTGCTCGAGGATTCCCGTTGCAACCGCATGATCGGGATGCGAGCCCAGCCCGGGATAGCGAACGTTACACACCATCTCGTTAGCAGCCAGATACTCGGCCAGCGCACGGGCGCGATCGAAGTGAGCCTGCATGCGAGCATCGAGCGAGGGCAACCCGCGCTCCAGCACATCGGCCTCATCAACAGAAAGGTCAAGCGCGGGCGCACCGCGGCCCGCAAACAACGCGTGCGCGCACTCTGCGGCGGCATCCACGCGATGGCGCTTAAGCTGCGAGCGCGCCACCGAAGCGGCGACGAGCTTGCGCGGCGCAACGCCGGCACACACGCGGTCGAGCGCCTCGAGCGAAAGCACGGCGCCCAGACGCAACGGGTTGCACCCAAAGACGCCCGACACAGTGTTATCAACCACGAGCAGCGCATGCGACTCACGAGCCGCGCGGCCCAGAGCGCGAAGGTCGGGCACACGCAGACCAAACCCGCCGATGGAGTTGACGAACCACCAAAGGTGCGGCCCCTCGGCATCAAACGAAGCATCAAAGCCCTCGGACGCAGCAGCAAACGCCGCAGCCGCGGGCTCCCCCACCAGCGCAACATCGTAGACATCAAAGCCGCAGGCAAACGCATCGGCAAAGTCGTCCGCAAAGGCCACCAAGCGATCGCCGGGCTGCACAATCCCCAGCATCGACAGCGCCGCCGGCACATGCGAGGCCGCAACAAGACGCGCCTCACGCGCACCAGCCCTTGCAGCCCAGGCCTCTTCTAACTGTTGCACGTCCACGCGACACCGTCCCTTAAATAATAAAACTGAACCAAATTAGCCATCCTGGAAGAGCACGCGCCAGCGAGCGGGCAGCGGTCGTGGCGAGGTGCCGTGAAAGAGGAGCGACGCGTACTTCATGTACGCGAGCGACGGTTTGAGCGGCAGATCGCCCGGCAGATGCCCGCGCAGCGTCGAGCGGTCCGGCGTTCGTTAGAACGCCGGAACAAAATTAGCCGTGATATTCACCGTTGTACTGGATGAGCGTCAGGTCCTCAACGCCGTCGAGCGCGCGGATAGCGTCAGCATAGGGCATATCCACACCGTCCGAGAACACCTCGACGGCCATCTCGACCTTGTCACCGCGCATGGTCTTGGACTTGACGGAAAACTTAGTGCGCCCAAACGCGCGCACGATATCATCGCCGGTGGTCTGCCCCGTGTAGTGGATGACCATCATGTACACGCGCGCCTTGTCCTGGTGGCTCGCAAAGCCGGCAATCATCACCACGATCACCACTGCCGTGAGTCCTACTAGTGCATACATGCCGGCGCCTGCCGTAATGCCTGTGGTAATGGCCCAAAACAGATACAACAGGTCGAGCGGGTCCTTGACCGCCGTACGATAGCGGACGATAGACAGAGCACCGACCATACCGAGCGAGATGACCACGTTCGTCGAGATCGCGAGCGTGACCATGCAGGTGAGCACGCACATGCCCACGAGCGTCACGGCAAAGCTGCGCGAATACACCACGCCGGTAAAAAAGCGCTTGTACACGTAATAGATCAGGATGCCCATGGCGAGCGCCACGAGCAGCGAAAGGCCAATCTTGGCAGGGTCGACCTGGCCAAACGCCTCCAAGACGGAGTTCTTAAAAAAGTCCCTGGTGCTCATGGTCTAAATATCCCCTCGGTTCTCAAAATCCGATTCCCAGTAATTAAATCCGCGCAGGTAGGCGGTCTTTTCGTAACACAGACAGTACTTGGAGACCGCCGTAAGCTCGGCCGCACCTGGCGGCACCATATCGCGCACCAGCTGCGGGCAAAACTCGGTAAACTTGACCTCCATCACCAGCTTGCCGGGCTCCAGCACGGGCAACGCGGGCAACGTCGCGTCAAAGATGTCAAAGCTCCCCACAGCCGCACGCACGTTGCTATCAAAGGTAATGCGCACGGTGCCCTCGTCCATCACCCACGGCTCGCGCTCGTAGTCCACGATGGTCCGCGGGCGCATCATGTTGCAGATGCACTCGATGTAGAACTCGCGACAGAGCGGATAAGGGCTCCTCAGCAAAAAGTCGTAGTCGCCAGCCAGAATCTGCTCAAACTCGCCGCGCGTGAGCGACGCGTCCTCCTTGTAGATCCAGCTGCCGTACTTCTTTTTGCGCTCGAGCTTAATCACCTTGTCGCTGCCGTTATAGATGCGCACGCGATACTTTTTGCGCATGAGAATACCGGCGTCTTTTTCCTCGTAGGCCGAGTTGCAGAAGTCGTCAAAGTACAGGCTGCGAATGGTGTAACCGCCCGCCCGCGCATGCTTGTCCAGCTTAAACACCGGCGCCATGCGACAGGCAAGCGCGACGTGCTCGCCCTCGTTAATGAGATATTTGAGCTCGTGGCGGTAACGCTCCTGCGTGGCACGCACAGGCGGAGCCGCCAAGCGCTCAAGCAGCGCGCTAGCCCTCCTCATACGTGTCCTCCACGACCTTACCGCCGTCTTGCACGTAAAAACACTTCATGCCGTAGTGCTTGCCGTCGTCGGTCACATAGTAGTCAAACGCATCTTGCGTATAGCCGTCTGAGTTGGTGGCGCGCACGCGCACAAAATACTGGCCGGCATCGGGCGCATCGCATGTCACCTCGGGAAGTAGCACATCCTCGGCCTTAACAAGCACGTCGCTTATGGCATAGTCGCGCACCAGCTCCACGGTATAGCGAATGTCACGCGCCTTAAAGTCGTAGGACGCATCCCAGTTAATGCGCAGCTTGCCGTTATCGATCTGTGGCACGCCAATGTAGAACGGCATGGGCTTTTTAAAACTCTCGCGAAAGCTCTTGTAGTTCTCCTCGATCTCGAAGGGAATCGCCGCGGCAATCTGTTCGTATTCGTCCTTGGTGACGGGCAGGTTATCAAGATCGGGCGCGGCGAAAACGAGCGGCTCCGTCACCTCGCGATAATGTTTAATCATCTTGGCCAGGCGTGCCTCGGTCATATACGAGCGTAGGTCCTTTACGGCACGGTCAAGCTCACTGCGGAACGATTTGCTGCGCAGCGCACGATTGAATAGCACGTTGCCCCAGTAGTTGCTTACGCCGCGCTCCCAACTCGCGTAGTCCGAAAACCCGGTAAGAGAAAGCTCCAGTTTGCGCAGCATGCCGTCGTTATCCCAATCTAAAAAGTACCAGGTATTTGAGTTGAGCGGGCTGTACAGATAGCAGTTACGGTTCTGCGTATCGCAGTTGCCCGTCAGAATCTGAAACGCCAGCCAATAGACCAGGTTCTCGGTATCAAAGTAGGTGTCGAGCACGTCATCGATCTTTTGCGATTCGTCGTTGAGGGCGTCGAGCATCTCGATGAGCTTGGTGTGGTCCGAATCGCCCTTGATCTCGAGCATGCCCTCAAAGTTTGCCTGGTTGTAGTCGGGGTCGTCGGCAAGCTTAATAGTTTCCTCATAGCGATGGAAATCGAAGCTGTTCACCTTGTACAGATGCCCGTTCTTATCCAGGCCATGTGCCTTGAGCGCGGTCTTGTTGAGCTGTTCCACCTGCGTATACAGGCCGTAATCCTCAAAGGTATCGTTGGACTTTTCGGTCTGGTCGCACACCCACAGATGCACAAACTGCGTGCGCAGGCCCATCATCTGGGGGATTCCGCGGATAAGGTCGTAGGCCATCTTGTTGCGAAAACGCATACCCTCGCCCATGTGCTTGTTGAGCGCAATCGCGCGCTGTTGGCGCCAGGTACCCTTGCCCTTTTTGAGCTCCACCTTGTAATTCTTTTGCGTGTAGGAGCTCGACGTCTGGCCGCGCACCTGCACGGTGGCATTGGGCGCTTCCTCGCCATAGCCAACCTCGCCGGCCACCGGGCCGTCTTCGTCGCCCGCCTGCAGCAGGCCCATAACCTGATAGCGCGTCACGCCCATGTCGGCATAGTCATACACCGAGTACGTATTGATCTCGGCCCAGCTGTGGTCGGTGTTCTCGGAGCTGTTGCCGCGCGAGACCGTCAGGTACATGGTCACAATGCCCGAGTCGTCGTAGACCTCGTACAGCTCGTCTTTATCGCGTAGGTGCTTGGTAGCGTCCGAGGACTCGGCCTTTTTAATCTTGTCCTGCTTTTTGACCTTTTTGGTCGAGGATTCGTCCTGAGATGAGCAGCCCGAAAGCAGCAGCGCGCCGGCAGCCGCCTCGATCAGACAGCGGCGAGACATCAACTTATCGATCATCAGAACCTCCCCAATGGTTGCGATACACGCGAACTCCTGCGCGCTGAAACGCGTCGTGCGGCACGCCCTTGCGGCGGCACTCCTCATAGCGCTGCTCGGCACGGTCGAGCAAGCGGCCCAGCTGTGTAAAACGACCCGTTTTGTCGGTCGCCACAATGGGCTGCTGACTCAGGATACGATACGGTAAGTTGGCGGTATAGGTATCGAGCCGCAGCAGCGCCACGATAAAAAACACCACCGCACCCAACAAAAAGCCAAAGCCGTAAAACTGCTGCGGCAAAAGCAACGACACGGCGGTCGCCAGCCCTGCCACACCGGCAAACAGGCCCGAGGCCAGAACGGCTCCCTTGTAGTCGGTAAAGTACAGCAAGATAAGCAGGATCGTGTTGCCCACGGCATACAGGCCGTAGCCTACGCATAACGTGCGAAAATACCCGTGCATAAGATTGTTAAAGCCCAGCGGCAGGGCCGAGAGCACTGTAGTCTCGAGCGAGATGACCACCGCGGTCACAAACAGCTGCTTGAGCGCGCAAAAGCGAAGCTCGCTGTTGAGCGTGGAGAGCATCTCCTCCTCGGCCACCACAATGTCGCCCACCACGCCACCGTCGTTAAACAGGCTGTAGTAGTCGCGGTAGCGCGGATAGAAATTGACCTCGACCGAGACCACAAAGTTGACGGTCGTGACCAGGATCGTCAAAAACGCGATAAGCGCCGGCACATCGTGGTAGGGCGCGCCATAAAACAAGCCCTTGACCTGCACGCCAATGGGGCCGGCCCAAATAATTACCAGATGCGCCAAGAGCCCCAGGTTGGTAAATAGGCCCGTGAGCGCCAGCGGCATAAACTGATCGATCCACTGCAAAAAGAGCCAGGGGCTGCGGTCGCTCTGCGGAAAACACCGGTACAGCAGCAGCACGTCCCAGGCGAGCATCACACCGTAGCCCAGGGCGATCGAGGCCAGCAGACCCTCGACCGGCGGCAGTCCCAGTGCCAGCGCTGCCAGGGCACACAGGCACGCCACACCAATGGCAGCCGCAAAGCTGCACAGGATGCCGCGGTAATCCTTGATGGCCGTGAGGTAGCTCATGCCGTTCCAGTTGACAATCATAATATTGAACAGCCACAGGCACAGCAGCCCCTGCAGCAGCGTGGCGCCCGAGAACAGCAAAAAGACGCCGTAGAGCACGGTGCCCGCAACGAGCATGATGGCGTTGGAGCCCCAAAATGAGGGCAAGACCTCTTCTTCGCGCTCGGCAAAGAGCATATCAGCCAAAAAGCGCGTGACCGGCATAGAGAAAAAGCTTGTGAGCGTAAGCGAGGCCAGCAGTGTATAGGTCACCATGCACACCAGCAGATCCTGGTTGGCGCGCCCCACGCCCCACAGACCGCACAGCACCAAGATACCCACCTGGAGTAGCACGCCCAGCAGCATGGGGCCCGTGCATACGATGCCGGCGTAGCCATAGGCGCGCATCGTGGCAAACAGACCCTTGCGCCTAAATAGGCGTTTGAGCTCAAAACCGATTCCGGCCACCGGCTACTCCCCCTCTCTGGGCAGGTCAAACGCACGCGCCGTCACGTCGTACAGCGCGCGATAGTTGGCGAGCATCTGCTCGTGCAAAAAGTACGTGGCAACGCGACGCTGGCCACGCTCCCCCATCTCAATGCGACGGGCGCGGCTTGTGCACATGCGCTCCATGGCATCGGCCAAGCCCTTGCGATACATAGGCGGCGTCACAAAACCTGCCACGCCAAAGTCATCGCCCGGAGCGCCTTCGAGCAACTCACGGCAGCAGCCCACCTCGGTCGTCACGCAGGGACGACACGCGGCAAGCGACTCCAGCACGCTGAGCGGCTGACCTTCGGAGATGCTCGTCAAAATGGTAAAGTCGAGCTTTTCCATGTACTCGACCACGTTGACGCGGCCGGTAAAGATCAGGTCGCTCACGCCCAGGGTATCGACCAGCGCGTGGCACTCGGCGCCGTACTCCTCGTCGTCCACGCCGCCCATAATGTGCAGGCGCACCTTGGGCAGGCGCTCGTGCAGCTCAAAGAAGGCATAGATCATGGTCTTAACGTCCTTGATGGGCGCCAGGCGCACCACCGCGCCAATGTCCACCCAGCCGTCATCGGGCTTTAAGGGAATGTCCTTAAAGCGATCGAACTGGATGCCGTTGGGGATGACCAGACATTTGTCCGCATCGCAGCCCATATCGATCTGCGTCTTGCGGGCGTTATGGAACAAGCTCGTCACGCGGAAGGCGCGGCGGTAGATCTCCTCCGAAAGCAGGTAGAAAAAGCGAATCCAGCGGTCCTTAAACGAAGGCACCACCCAGTCGGCGCGAATGATCTCTTCCTCGCGCTCGCGGGTATAAATGCCGTGCTCGGTCAGCAGCACCGGAGCCTGGTGAACGCTTGAGCCCAGACAGGCGAGCAGGCCGCCGTAGCCGGTCGAGATGGCGTGGTACACATCGGCCACCGGCACCTCGCTGCCCAGAATGTAGAGCACGGGCAGCAGCATGGAGCGCATGGTGTGGAATGCATCGGCAAAGGGCGTGTATGGGTACTCGTCCAGGCACACGTCGCGAAAGATATCCATAAAGGCGCGGCTCTGCAAAAACGAGAGCGGATGCACGCGACGGCGCTGGAAGATATCGAATAGCACGTCCCAGTCCGGATTAGAAAGCGACACCAGGCGGCGCAGCGCCTCGCGCTCGCGGGCGTTAAAGTCGGCCTCTTCTTGCTCGCCCGAAAGCCGCAGGGCGTCGTCCAGAAACACCTCGTGTACCTCGACCACGTTGCCGGGCAGCTCGTAGACAAACTTGCCGCGGTCGACAGCATGCGCGCCGATCACCCACAGCACAAACTCGTGCTCGGGCATGGCCTGGATATAGCCATGCATCCAGGTGGACACGCCACCGTGCACATAGGGGTAGCAACCCTCGAGTACCAAACAGATTCTCATTTGTCGCCACCCTCCTTGCGTGCAATGGTCACCGTCTTGTCCGTGGCTTTAACCAGGTACAGATCGCCCGTCAGATGCGTAATCTCGCCACCCGTGACTGCACCCGGCTCGCCGTTGTTGGCGCGGAGCATGAGCCAAGCCTCGTCGTGGAAATTGCCCAGGCTGAGCGTCCAGGAATCCGCGCTGGTATCCACGCTCACCGTCACGGACGAAAAGCGCTGGATGGCGCCCGAGCATTCCGAACCGGTCTGGCGCCGCAGGTCGGGCGCGAACTTGGCAAGCCAGTCCAGGTAGTCAGTCAGGCCGCCCTTGTAGACCTCCCAGCCCTCCTTGGCGCCGCGATCGGGATCCAGTAGGTCGTCCGGATGCATAAAGTGCGTGCTCACGTAGTGCATGTTGAGCTCGGACACGGCAGCCAGGCGCATGTAGGAATCGTCGACCATGCCGCCCGAGACAATGCGCGGCTGCTCCACAATGCCATCGCTCGCCACGCCAAACTCCTGCACGTACGGCAGGTCAGTGCCATCCTCAAAATACGTACTGGCGATGGTCTTAATGCGCGGAACGTCGGTGCCAATAAGCTTGCGCGCACGGGCCGAAAGGATATTCGACGGTGGCACATAGACCGAGCCGTGCGCGTTGGGCAGTACCTCGTCCTGGAAGGCTATAAGCTCGTTGAGCGATGCGACGAGCGTCTCCTTGTTCTTCCACGTCTTGTAGTCGTACAGTGTGCCATAGTCGGTATCCCAGAGCGCCAGCGGCTGATGGTTGTAGCCGTGGAAACCCAGCTCTCCGCCCATCTGCAGCAGCATGCCGCCAAAGTAGCGGAACTGCGTGGTATCGGCCTGGCGCGCGGGCTCGGTCTGGTTGACCGCGTCCTCGTAGTTTTCGATCATCACGCCGGTAAAGCGAACGCCATATTTTTGCGCGAGCTTTTGCAGATCGGGCCACCAGACCTTGGCATAAAAGTCGGCGATAGAAAGCCCGTAGTCGCGCTTGATGTAGGTGCCGTCGCCCGAGGGCACGGGGCTGGGAAAGTCGTCCAGATAGAAGACGGCGCTGTTGATGACCGGATAGGCCGTGGCATCGCCCAGAAGGCTGATCGCCGCGGCGTAAAAACCGCGCATGACCTTGTCATAGATACCGATATTGCACACCACGGTGCGACCGCTACCGCAGTCATTCGACCAAATGAGCGGGGTGCCCGCATCGCCGGTCTTAGCCCACACACGAGCCGTCTCGCGCAGCGAAACCGAAAGCGACGAATCAAAGGGGTCCGAGAGCTCGTAGCGCTCTCCCCCGCCCAGCATAAAGTCCTCGCTCGGCACAATGCTTTCGGCTTTTACATAGTCATATCCGGCAGATTCAATGCCAAGCTTGGGAGCAATCACTTGCAGATAGCCCGAGTTATCCGGAGGCATGGCGAGCATAAGCGAACCGCCGGCACTCACCCAACTCATAATGTCGCTCAGGTGCGTACCGAGCCCATCGAGCGACGGCATGAGCAAAATCACGCGATCGTAGGAGGTCAGCGAGGGAATGGCATCCGCGCCGTCCAGCGCAAGGTCCACGTCGCGGTGCGCGATCTTCATGTCGAGCAGAATCTGGTCGAACTGCTCCTTTACGTCCTCGACGCCAGCTTGATCGGAATCGGTAATGACCAGGCACGTGGGCTTTTGGCCAAATATTGCCGAGGAGGCCGGAACCGCATCGTTGGCGGCAAGCATCCCCAGCTTATGCTGGCCCGCACTGTACTGCACGCCGGCGCGCTCCACCAGCAGCACGGCCGCCATGGCAATAAAGACCGCCCACACCACAAGCAGCCCCATCCAGCGAAAATGGCCCGCACGGTCGCGGATATGCTGTACCACGCTCATCGGGCCTCCTCTCCGTTGCGCCAAAACGCCAGTTCCTCGCGGTTGGCGGCGCTCAAGTATACATGCTGTTTGTCAATCGCATCGATCACGCGGTGGACCTCGTCACCGTCGCGGCGCATCACCGCAAGGCGCAGACAAAGCATCCAAACCTCCTGCTCCTCGGGCACATCGAGCACCAGCTGGTCGGTCACGGCCTGCGCCTCGTCGATCTGTCCGACATCGGCCAGCGCCGTCGCGTATCGAATGCGAAGCTCAAGGGTGTCCTCGCGCTCGCAGCGACGCGCAAGCAAACGCGCGTACTGTTGGCGCTGAATCTGAGCCACGCGCCCCTCGGCCAGGCCCGAGCCCAAGTATTCACCAAGAAAATCGCAGTATTCGTTGAGGTTTTGCGCGCTCGGGTCCGTCTTAAAGGCACGCTCCAGCTGCTGCAGTTTAAGGTCGGACTCCTTGGAGATCTGCACCACCGCCGTCGCGGCATAGTGAGCCACCTCAACGTCGTCGTTAAGCTTAGCCGCCTGCAGCTGCGCCAGGTACGCGTCGGGCTCCTCGGTGAGCATGGAGAGCATTAGGCGGCGCCGTTCTGCCGGGTCGTTGATGATGAGCGCCTCCTCGAGCGGCACTACGCCTGCATCGTCCTCACCACTCGGTACCGACATACTACGATGCAGGTCGTCGTTGAAGCGCAGCGACTCCAGCGCAGACTCTTTCAGCCCCTCGCCAAACGCCGTTCCGCGGACCGATAGCAGAACCACCAGCAACGGGCCCCACAGCGGCACCAGCACTATCACAGCCAGCATATGCCCGCGCACCGGCAGCAGGCCCAACTTCATAAGCGTCCACAGCACCAGGCAAACCAGCGCATGAATCAGCAACAAGACGGCGGCAACGACAAGCGAGATCAAGCGGCACCCCCCTCACCGTCACCGGTGTCAGCAATATGCCGCAGCAGCGCCACGATGTCCTCGCCGTCGACGGGCTCCACCGCAAGCTGCTTTGCACTCAGGCGCTCGCGGATAATGGGCAGATCGCACGCCTTTGCCTGGCGCATAAGCAGGTAAAGCACGTCGCCGTCGACCAAGCCCGCCGCATCGCTCTCGCGGATTGCCGACCCAATTGCGCCCACCAGCTCGCCGACAGGCTCCATGCCCGGTACCACGCGCAGGAGCAAAAAGCTGCCCATCTTGCCATCTGCCAGCGCCTGCTCGGCCGCGAGCTCTTGGCCAAAGGCAGCCTGTTTGAGCACGCAAGTGCCGTCAACGCAGCGTTTATCCTGTGCCACCGCCTCATAGTCAAAGGCACGGCCCAGCGCGCTTTCGACCAGGCCGCACAAGATGCGGAACAGGTTTTGGTAATAGAGCGTCATTTGGTTTTCGGCCGCACTACGCACAAAGATCAACACGGCGGGTGCCCCATCGCGCTCGATCGTGTATCCAAACATGGGAAGCCCCGGCGTCAGCTCGCGGTTCACCCACAGATTCGAACGACCCCCGTCGCCCAAAAGAGGTGCAAGCTGCTCAAGCGTGAGCGAGCGTGCGGCATCTTCGGCAATCGCGGGACTTGCTGCCACCAGGCGTGCAAATGCTCCGCCCGAAACATGGTAGATCGCCACCGAATCGTTCTCGAGGATCTCGCCCAGAAGCTCGCAGCACTTGCGATAGATGTCGCGTGGGTTGAAGACGTCAAGCTCCTGCGTTACGGCAAAGATCTTGCCAAAGCTGTCGTGGCGACCCACGATCTGGCGCCTGTACGCGCGCTTGTCCTCGATCGCGTCATGGTAGAGCTGCGTAAGGAACGTATTGCGGTTGCGCACGAGCTCGTTTTGATCGCGCTCCGCCCTAATGGCTTCGCTGTTGCGCAGCTGCACATAGCCGCACACGGCACCCACAACAAAGTACGCGATAAACGGCAGCCAGTTGGACGGCTCGTAGAACAGGCCCTGGAAGGTATAGCCGTACAGAGTAAAGTAACTCGCGGCCAACCCCACCGACGCCAGCAGCGCCGCAACCAGGCCAAAGTCCAAGCCATACAGCGTGCCGATGAGCACCACGTAGAGCAGGCGATAATCGAGCACGTTGAGCTGGGTCGATTGGGAGAACAAGCGCTCCAGCACTTCAAAGAGCACCCAGGCGGCTGCCGTCTCCAGGCATTTGACAGGCAGCGTGCGCATTTGAATGCGGTCGATGGCCGCGCGCAAGGGGTTGACCTTCTTTGCACGGCCAGCATCCCAGCGAGCCTGAATGGTCGAGAGGTCGCGCAGCAAGTCGTAGCGCTGAAACCAGCCATAGCGCACGCGAGCGACGTCGCTGGCGGGCAGGGCGTAGCCGGCAGAATCACCATAGGCAACTGAGAGCCCTGGGAACAGTGCCTTGAGGGCCTCGCCCACCTCGCCCGCCGTATGATGGAAGATATCGGCTACGTCGAGCGTCTCAAAGTTACCATTCCAGCTGTCAAAGATACGGCGTACCAGCACCGAAAGCTCCTCGGCACACAGCAGGGGAAACGCCGCATCCTGCGCGCCCTGCAGAGCGGCCGATCCGGTTGAGCACGCGTCGAACATCGGCACCAAAAACGGGTCCTCCAGCGCGGCAGACGCGGTATACAGGAACGGCACGCGCAGGATCTTGGTCTGAACGCCCTCGCGAGCAGCGTAGTAGCGGCACAGGTCGTTGGCTGCGTGCGCGATAATGCCCTTGCCCGTTCGCCCCGCGGCATCGGCGGCACCCTCGGCACCCGCGGGCCCCGCTACATACAGCAGTTGGACCCGGCGACCCGCGCACGTACGAAAGACCGAGCGAAGCAGCTCGATATCGCCCACGGTATCGGTATGCGGGGTAAGGTAATTAGACAGGTAGACCACGCGGTCGAACTCGTAGGCCTGCTCCAAGTGCTGAAGCAGCTCTTTCCACGAGGCATGGGGCGACGACTCGTCGCGGCGCGCTTCCTGCGCGGCTACAACCTTAACGTGGTCCCCAGGGAATGCCTTGGCGCAAAAGTCATCGTCAACATATGCGGTGTTGCCAACAACCAGCACCTCCATGGCGTACTCCTCCCCTAAAATCCACTTCTGTCATAGTCAAACATGCGTATTTTACGCTGTCAACGCGAGCTGGAACGCCTTTAAGGCTGTTTTAAGAACTTTTTTAGAGGATGTGGGGACATCGAGAGTGCTAAATGAGCGACCAATTCGGAAGTGGGGTGAAAAACCGAGACCTGTCGACCAGACCCTAGTTTTGGGCACCCGCGACCTGCGGTTTTGTTGCCTGAAATCGGGCTATGCTCGGCGAGTTTCGATTTTTCTCCGCACTTCTCCTACGCACCGGATTTGCAATCGCGCATCACAATCCGTCAATCGCCCTAACCGGAAAGCCAATCCACAGACTCGACTAGCCAACCAGATACGGCCCGATTACATCGAAAATTTCGCCCACCTTAGTTGCAGGGTTTTGTGCGGATGGCTTAACGTTACCCAGCCCCCTATGGTATGTGACGAGACGCCCAACACGCTGCAAAGCCTCGCCTCGTTTGCCGTCCACCACCTCGAACAGCCCGTCCAAGTTCTTGCGGTACTCGATGCCCAGGTCTCTCGACATCTCCTGCGCGAGGGCATGCTGGCAGTCGGACGCGGACATATGCGCGGTCGTGTAGCGAAAGTGCAGAAGCAGCCACAGCTCGAAGCAGGGGTTCGACCACAACGCATGGAAGGTCCTCGAACCATCGGAGAGCTCGTCGCATTTGCGCTCCATCGCGTCAAAATCGGACGCAGGAAAGTCATCCTTGTCATACACGAGCCACACATGGTCGAATGTCTCGGGCGCATAGCGGCAGTGTTCGACGGCAAAGTCAAGTAGGTCAAGTGTATGTTTGCCGGTCCCCTTAACGACAATGGCAACCTTACGCTCGTTCGCCGCACCCAACGCCGCACGCACACCCTCAAAGTAGCGAGGCTCGGTCTCCTTGCCCTCGCTCACTACAAGATGACGCGTCATCTGAACCATGCGCGAGCGGCCCTCTCGTTTGCCGCTACGCCAGCCCTTCGACTTCTTCGCCACCATGCTAATCCCACTCCTCGATGCGGGTGAGATACGGATCGGCGCCGTAGCGACCGGACAGGTATTGCTTGTCGAAAGCCGCGTTCTTGCTTACCAGATTACCGTTTGCCTCGTGGATGTCGGCGAGAGACCACAGTTGGCTCGCCTCCCCCTCGCCGCGCGCAGCGAACCATATCTCGTCACGGCGGAACACATCGTTTCGCATGGTTGAAACATCCTGGGACGAGAAGATGAGCTGCGCGCCACTCTTGTTGACCCCAGGATCCTTAAACAGCAGAATCACATAGCGAAGAAGCTTCGGGTGCAGTTTGGCGTCGAGCTCGTCTACCACAACGGTGCCACCACGCTCAAGCGCTGTCATCAGATACGCAGCCAACCCCATGAGCTTCTGGGTTCCGGCAGATTCCTCGGATAAACGCAGCTCGTACGCCTTGCCGCTCACCTTGTGCCTCACGAAGACGCGCTGGCCGCGCCACTCCGGCGCCCTCTCCACTCTGAAGCCATCAATACGCACATCAACGGCGCGCAAAAAACGCGTGACGTCGGGTGAGTCATCCTCGTCGAGCAATTGTTCGAGCATCTGCTCCAGATAGGAGCTGTTATAGTTCAGGAACACCCCGTCAAGAAACCAGCTGGCAGCTTCCTTGACCACCGGCGCGTCAAAGTTGATGCAGAGAAACGACAGGTACGGCAGTCTCGGGTTGAATCTCGCAGCCGTCACGAGCTTACGCAGCGTGGGGCCGAGTTCAACCTCTGCGCCCTCACGCTCGAACAGCATCGCCGTGCGTGACGCTCCCAATTTTCGCCGCCACAGGCCTTCGGACACGATCTCGTCCGCATGCACGGACAGGGCATAGCGGTACTCGTGCTCACCCGCGCGATAGTAGAGCTCGAACTCGGTGGGCTCGGCAGCAGACACGTCATCGAACTCAAACGCAGAGCAACGGGGTATCGAAGGACGGTTACCCTCTGGCGCATCAGTGCTGGCAGACAGCAATCTGATAGGCCTGGCCACCGCCGAACGAATGTAGTCAAGCGCCTCGAGCAGGTTAGACTTGCCGCCAGCGTTAGGCCCGTATACCGCAGCCACCGGAAGAAAACTCTGTCCGTCAGGGCACTCTATGAGGGAGCGCTCGAACTCCCTCATCGATGTTGCCTGCATGGAAAGCTCAGTTTCGTCGCGATAGGATCTATAGTTCCTGAAGGTGAACTGGCAAAGCATGGTACTCAACATTCTTTTCATTGTTTTAAAAGGTATATCAGAGGTTTTATTTGATTATAGACTTTAAGTAGGCTAAATCAAGTGCTTACTACACCAATGACAGCAGGCGCAAGGTGCCAAACCGCCTATACTCGACCATCCCATTGCCGGAATGGCGTTTAGCTAGCACGTTACGCATTACATGCATGAAAAAAGGGCAACACTCTATCAGAAAGCGTCACCCTTAAAGCTCCCAAAGAGCTTTTGTATTGAGATATGCACTCTACACCTCAATGAAGTGAAGCATCATACCGCACAACCTCGTTTTCAAAACGCCCAAATATGCGTTCCAATGCGAATATCGAATCGACAGCATCGTTTACAACCTTCACCGCAATGATGAAGTCATTTAACGACAGTGGGCACACCATTACGGGCCGCTATCGCTATGGAGCCGAACCCTTATCCCCTCGGTGGGAAGGGGTCGTGGCCATGGGAATCCCTTGCGCGAATCCTTCCGTCGCGACGATGGACAATCAACTCCGATTCTTGATTGGAGCAAATGCGTCGACCGAGCTTTATCGCCTCGCTCTGGGTCACCGTAACGAAAGAAGCGCGACTTGCTCCCTAGCCCTTAACCTGCCAATTGCCATCAGAACGCTTCGAAACGTGCTGATTTCTGCCTTTCATACTCACCTCGCCTCCAACTCTAAACTCGCCGATATGTCTACAGCATGAGATATGCGACAGATACCTTCGTGCCGTTTTCAAAAGTGTAGCCACTGGCGCGGACATTAAATGAAGCGAGCGCAACGAACACGTTGATCTTTTTGGCCTTCTGGCAGCCCTGCAAACCAAAGCGAAAGAGCAGAGAGGGCACTGAAGCTCACATCCAAAGAAGCCTATATCGACGACCTGATGGACAGGCACCTCTATATGAACGCAGCCGGCTACTGCCATGATCTACCCGGCGAGCAGGGCAATCCGCTGGAAGTGTCTTTAGCGTACGGGATGAGCATCTACGCCAACTGGCTCTTGCCAAGCGACATTGCAAAAAGCACCGTCGTGATTAGCAAGCGAATGATTGAAGGATACGGGTGCGCGCCGGCTGGATTTGCATCGCAAGGTGTAGCCACTTCAAGTCGCTTCTTCATCGAATGAACGATTCAAAAAATAGCGTACCCATGCACGGTCCCGTCTCCCATGCCTCCCCAACTGCACACCTGGCCGGCGATGCACTCCAAGGCAACCCATATAGTCTCGTTATCAAAACGCACCAATATGCGCACCAACGCGAGCGCCGAATGATCGGGTCGCAACCGGTCAAGTATCGCCTTATGGCCAACGAGAACAACCCTGGCTGCAATGTTAATGTTCACTAAAAAGTGGTCGAATGGTTACCGGGAAATGAACACTGTGAGCACGAACAATTGAGCAGCTTGATCAGGATGACCGTAACCCCTGGACACAGACGCAACATGCGATTAATGGACGCCGACGATGCCTCGAGGCTCGATATCGCCCGAAGGCCCCACGCTAGCCGCAACACCGCAAGCAAGTACGCCGACATTGAGGACGTATCCTTGTGGCGGCAGTCGGAAGGTCGTGCCGCGGAGTTTCGGCACACTAAGCTCGACCTCCCCGGCCCCGGTGACGAGCTTTCTGGCGTAGTGGCCGCCGCGGTAGGCCTCCCGGCCCGCCGTTCTCACATAGTGTTCTGCCCCGACAAGCCCGGCCGCTTCCTCGTCGAGCAGCGCGTTGAGCGTCTCCTCGACGGTCTTCCTCACCAGATTCTTTATGTCCTTGCGCAGCAACTCCTCGTTGACTAATACGATGTTCGCAGACACGGCCCGCACCCCCTTAGCCAATAATTTGTTGTTTTGCCGCAAGCAATCATATGACGGGGCGCGGGCCGTGTTCCGCTATGCGGATGTCAATTTGCGAAAGAAATTTGTGTCACCGTGCAACATCCACGTTTAGCAAGCAATTGTAAAACCACGAGCGGTCAGCATCGCTCTTTATTTCCCCTGATTTCCTATTCATGATTTAAAGCCAATTCAGACGTCTGCCTAATAAAGTGAATCCGCGCTTTTTTACTCCCTTCAAATACACCATTAATAAGCGAATCCATTGCAGAGGACGACATGTGAGGATGATTGATGATATAAAGACCCGAAAGCAAGCAAACTGCAACCTTCAAAGACCAAGAGGATCTTTCGTCGGCAATCTTCTTAACAATTTTTGCCTTTCTCGTGAAACTAACGTCGTCATCCCTGGCCAACAAAAGGCTCAGCGAAAACAAGCTATTAAAATCACCAGAATCATTTCGTTGGTAAGCTTCAGCCACTCGAGGCAGGGCCAAATTACACGTAACGACATTTAGCGCTCCAATGCAGCAGCCCATTATCAGAGAGGAGACCAATTTCCGACATTGTTTTTCCAGCTCGGCCCCATCAGTTATATCCGTCGATGATTCAATTAAATCCTTGACGACATCATGGTAGTCTTCATCAAACGCATCCAACATAAGGTTAAGAGCGATGCCAGTCGAGTCCCTAATATCACTTCTTACTTTATTTTTTTCTTCAGCATCCAAAATCGCCTGTTGTCCTGAAAAGCACCTAGCTGCAACTCTTCCATAATTTAATGCAGAAATAGCAGTTTCAATTATGGTTTTTTCCTCTGGTATCGAATAGTCGTATATACCATCGAAGCTTATTCTTTCCATCTCTTCGCAATCTCTTTGCTCCATCGTATCAGCCACGCGAGCAACGGCCTTGGAACTGCCAGCAGAAGGCGGCTCAACCTTCAACCCCTCGATACCCTGCAAGGAAACATGGGCAGGGGAATTGAGAAATGACAAAGCTTTTCCATCGCCCACTGTTGTCCTTGCCCTTTTGCTTAATTCCAAAGTCAAGCGAGGAATAGCCCTAGTCTTTCCCAAAAACAGCAATATTTCCTCATTTATTGAATAATCCAATTCATCAATCAGGCGCAAAACATGCTTCCAGCCGTCATCGAAATTTCGATCCAATTTCAAGTCGATGGCCTGGGCAACAAAAAAGGCATGCAGGCTCCGATTTACAAAACGGTACTCACGACCGTTATCTACCAGAAAGAGGACACCGGAACGACATGCGGCATCCATTACTTCCTTTGGATTAATTGGATTATCGAATTTTAAACTGTAATCTTCGATCAAATGAGATAAATCAATCACGGAAATGGAGGCTTTTCGAGACTGATGAAGTTCGAAAGCAATTATTTTCAATACAGCAAGGACGTCATCAACATCACACTCACTGCCCAGGTTTGAAAACAACCTTCGTTGAACATTCTTTGAATAAATTTGGGCAAAGGGAAGTTGCTCTTGATTGAACTTTCTCGAGGGATCGTTCAAATAATAATCAATGTACTGATTAATGAACGGAGGCGTCATCTCAAATAGATTTTGATGCGAGTGAACGGAATGGTCAATCGTCACAATCATATTGTCAATTTGGGCAGGACTAAAACCAGACGCCCCGCAGCGTATGGCAACTAACTCATCACGTTTCACCTTTGTCCAGGGAAGCATGGAGTAGCTCGCAAGCTCCATTTCAATTTTTCCATTAAGGGAAATGTCGCCCACATTGTCACAGATAACAATCACATGGCCAAACTGCAACATCGCAGAACGAAGAACATCCACCTTCTTGTTCTTCCATCTGATGGAGCCAAAATCATCAATTAGTAGCAGTTTACGATTTCTACTAACTCTTGAATATCTTTCGATATCAACAGGGGAGTCTCCATACTGATCCCCAATAACTGACTTAATTGTCCTGGTTATAGAAGCTGTCGAGTTGTCAGATGTTAGCAATAAAGGAGAGTAGCCACGATAAACACTTTCTTGATATATCGCCTTCAAGAAGGATGATTTACCAGAACGGGACCCTCCACGAACTTCGATGCAGGGATTTGTTTCAATACACTTAAAGAATGAATCGAAATCAGAAATATCCCTCTGTTGGCTAACGACCAATTCCCCATCCTCGCTGCCAGGAGAAACTTCTCGCCTTAATGAAGGGAAAACAAAAGTATCGAGAAGTGCAAGATTCTCGCTAAGTTCATCCTTTGAAATGCTTTCAATAAACGCAGCTAGAGGCGCGCAGGCCTTTCCAAGCTTAAGGACACCATTCTCATTAAACTGACGTTCAGGTGAAACATGCATCTGTTCGCTAGTATTCCACTGATATGTAGCCTGTTCTATCTCATATCTTTGATTCGACTGGGGAGTGATATTAATTACGCGAAACAATGCGTTTCCGTCACAGAATGAGTACACGCCTCCCCTAATTAAATAGCAGCACTCACCATCAATCGACCGTACAACCCTAGTCTCACCTTTATGTTCATGGCCTAAGAAGGCTACATCGATTTTAGTTGATATCAATCTCTCAAGCGCCAAGCGGTCGTCGTCTTTAAACCATTCTAGACCATGGTCATGGCTAGAATATGAAAGCCATCGGAAGGTAGAGATGCCAAGGCTTCACGAGCGCTCTGGCTAAGACAATGATACCCCTTATCGTCTCCCGCACGCGTCGATAAAGGCGCACTGTTGATTAGGCATATTGTGTAGCCTTGATTCTCATCTTCATTGCAACAGACTCAGGACTCAGCGCAACGCGTTGCG
>CAUBMI010000014.1 GCA_958436995.1 uncultured Collinsella sp. | reverse complement strand
GGTTAGTATACCCGTGCTTCGCATGCCCCCACGTAAACCACAGATGACGAGGCGGATGAGGCGGGTCTGGGCCGATTGTCTCAATCTGTAACATCTACAGGGCAAATCTTCCTCTACGTGCTACAGATCGAGACAAACGGTCGACACGGCCCACAAACGTCTCAATCTGTAACAGTTACGGAGCAAAACCGGCCCCAATTGTTACAGATCAAGACAGAGAGAAATTTCCGTCCAGTCCAAACCAAATCTCTCAGTCTTTCTGCAATTTCGAACATGTGGCCTATAATGTTGCTTTGGTTACGCTATATATTGCGCAGCCATTTAATACGTCGCCCACCGGGGGGCATTAATTCCTATCGCCATATTGGCTAGGAAGCAATCAAAGGAGGTATCCGTGGCAGCAGAGACGCCTTGCTCGGTCCTCTATAACGATATTCGCTCGTTCGGCGGTCTTAAGCATCTCGAAATCGCCCGAATGCTTATCAATGGAAACTCCTATCTCGGCAGCACCTTGCTCGAGAAATGCTCTTCCAACCGCTCGTATCTCACCCGTTACATCGTCCATCGCGAGCCCGACCAGTGCGCACCCGCCATCTACAGCGACTTTACCGTCACCACGCTCAACCTTTCCGCGGCAATCTGCAGCAAGCTCGGCGGCGGCGAGTCCGCCTATCAGGCAATCGCCGAGCACTATCGCGGTCCGGCCGCCAACGAAATGATGTCGGCTCTCGCCAGCTACAAGCTGGACAGCCGCCTATATGCAAATGCTCTCAATCGCATCGACAACTTTGACGGCAATGCCGTGCGCGAAAAAAGCACGCTCTTCTTGATGCTCTTTGTGGCAACGGGTGCACTTGCCGATCCCGTTCAAGGCGTGGCCACCGTCGAGCGCTTTTGCGACAGCAAGACGGGCGGGCACTTTGGCGCCACCGAAACTACCGTCGGACGTGGCTTTATGGGCAGCCTGGAGCAGCCACGCACCGTCGCCCCCAACCTCGGCTTGCTTAGGACGCACGCCGGAAACAGCGTTGACATGCAGATCCACCCCCTTACGCGTGACCCGCGCGGCACGGTAATTGGTTCTTTGCCCAAAACCTCGCCCAGCATCACCGATGTAGGCGCTGATGCATCGCGTGAGCATCTCCGCATTTGGCTCGAGGGTGGGCACTGGTACGCCCAGGGCCTTGGGTCGACCAACGGCACAGTGCTCGAATCGGGCGCGGGCGACGGCGATATTGTGATTGAGCCGCCCCGCGACCAACGAGAGCCCGGCAAAGTCTATCCCCCGGTGGAAATCGAAAACAGCGACAGGCTCCATCTGGGTCTCTACACGACATTCCTTGTCATTGTGGACTAGCGCGGACGGCGATCGAAAGACGGTCGCCGTCCGTCTTTCGTCTTCTACTTTCTGCGTCGTAAACGACAATACTCAACGGTATACGTGGGTAGTGCGGCTATCATGGTATTTTACCGATATCCGCACTACCCACGTATACGCGCGGCAACCCATGCCAGACAAAGGAACGCCATGGATACTACCGATAGCGCCTATGGCGACAAACTCATTCGTCTTGACACGTTCGACACCGCCGTGGCGGTCGACCCCAGCGCCAAGGACGACGCCAAGCGTCGGTTTATGACGCTTATTCTCCAGACGGCCCACCGCGACAACGGCAACATCGGGCACGTGCTGCGCGCGACCAACACGAGCGGCGAGGTCTTTGCCGTCAAGCTACTCAAGGACAACGCCATCCTTTCCCCCGCTGCCCCCGACCGCTCCGCCGAGCAATCAGCCGCGCACCTGGCCAACACCGCCGCGCTGTTCGAGGAGTACCGTCATCTGTGTACCGTCTCGCACCTGCGCGGATTTCCGCGTGTCTATGGCTATGGATCGTGCGAGGACGACCCGCTCATCCTCATGGAGTGGGTCGAGGGCACCTCGCTCAAGCAGGCGCTGCCCCTGCTTCCACACGATGCCTCGGGTGGGCTGACCACCCAGATGGTGGCCGCCGTTGGAAACGCCGTGCTTCGCGCGCTCCTGATGACCCAGGGTCTCGTTAATCCGGTCGTCCATCGCGACCTGTCGCCTGCCAATATCATGTTCCGCACCACCAGCCGAACGCTCGAGCAGCAGATTGCCGATTGCTCCTTTGACCCCTGCCTCATCGACATGGGCTCCGCGACCATGGCTCTCGGCGACGCCACGATCACCCGGCGCGCCGACATCTGGCGCTTTGCCACGCCCGCATACGCCGCGCCCGAGATGCTCACGCAGGATATCGAAGGAATCGCGGCCCTTCGCCGTTCGCCGGCAATCGACGTCTATGCGCTTTCGAGCATTCTGTACCAGCTCTACAGCGGTCGCAAACCGTTTGACTTTGAGTCGACGGACGCCGCTGCAACCGGCTCGTTCTATCTCGTAAAGACCAAGCCGGCACCGCTCGAGCCGCGCTGCGAGGGCGATGAAGCGCTCGTCCAGATCATCATGAAAGGCATCTCGGTCGAACAGGGCGATCGCCCTACCGAGCAGCAGATGCTCGAGGTGCTCTCGGCATACCTCACCGACGCCGAATCCGAGGGCCGCGAAGGCACAGGAGACGAGGCTGCAATTGATATCGATTCCGGCACGCACCTTAAGGTCGACGTCGCCGGCGAGCGAGCGCGAGAGATTCTGGAGCAGGCCCGGCACGATGCCATGACCCGCCGCCGCTTTATTATCGGTGGCGTTGTCGCAGCCGTTGCGGGGCTCGGCGTTATCGGAGCCGCAACCCATGGCTTCGGCATCCCCGACTACCTGGACGGCATCCGCGGTACACTTGACGACTACACCTGGGATCAGCTGCAAGAGATTTCGCTCAAGATTAAGGCGGCGAAGAGCAACGCCGAAGCTCGCAAGATCGCCAAGCGTTATCATCTGCTCGACGACGACGGCCATATTCCCTACCCGAGCACCAAGCGCGTTACACTCACCAACGGGCTGCAGGTCGGCGCACAGCTTGTGGGCATTCTTCACGATGACCTGGCAGATACCAACGGCAAGGCCGGTCTGTCATTTATCTTTGACGCAGGTATTGCCGAGCGCGATGCCTCTGAGCACCCGCTCAACGGTGGCTGGGAAGACTGCGAGCTGCGCACATGGCTCGATGAGGACGGCATTAAGCTGCTTCCCAAGGAACTGCAATCGGTTATCAGTCCGGTCAAGAAGATCTCGAACAACGTCGGCGCCACCAAAAGCACTTCGTGCCTGGGCGAGCTGCCCGCGACCCTTTGGCTGCCCGCCATGGTCGAGCTCTGCGGCGGACAGGCGCCCAAGGACTTTAGCGAGGACTGCCATTACCTATCCGGCATCTACAACGGCGAGGGCAAGGAATACCAGCTGTTCCGCGAGCTTAAGGTGAGCCCCTTTACCACGAACAGCATGATGATTCGCCAGTGGAAGGGCAAGGATGTCTGTTGGTGGGAGCGTACGGCGAGCCCCGACACGTCGGAGAACGAGGGCACGCTCTATATGAACCGCGTGGGCGACGACGGCGATGTCTTTAATTACGCCACGCCTGCAAGCAAGCCCGATAAGCGAACCTGCGTGATTCCCGGATTCTGCATCTAGGAAGCGGGCGTCTTGCCGTGACGGGACCCCTCCCCGGCAATTGTCTCGATCTGTAACACTAGCTCGGCAGATACAGGTCTAGATGTTACAGAACGAGACAGACCCCAACCCCGCGAGACAACATCTCAATCTGTAACAGTAAGGGGCCAAAAACCTCTCTAGATGTTACAGAACGAGACATTTGAGTCGACCACGGACGGTCTGTCTCGATCTGTAACAGTTAGAGGTCATATTTGCTGCTAGATGTTACAGATTGAGACATTGAGTTTCCCGTCAACTGTTTGTCTAAATCTGTAACAGCTATGGTTCAAAAACCGGTCCAGATGTTACAGATTGAGATGTTTGGCAGAGACGGCCACCGATTGAGCAGCCACCCTCATCTGTAATGAAAAGTCATACATTCCAACTACTACTAGACACCCCCAGGGGGTATGGGTGTATAGTATCGGCAGGTTAACATTTACGACACGAAACCACAGAAAGGAGAAGCCATGGCTCAAGATACGTTCGACGTGGGCGGTATGACCTGCGCCGCCTGCCAGGCGCACGTGGACCGTGCCGTGAGCAAGCTCGACGGCGTCGAGAGCGTCGCGGTCAATCTGCTCGCCGGCTCCATGCTGGTCGACTACGACCCCGCGCAGGTCTCCCCCAACGATATCTGCGCTGCCGTCGACCGCGCAGGCTACTCGGCCTCGCCCGTCGACGCGGGCGGCGCCGGCCCAAGCGGCAGCGCACAAGCCGGGTCCGGCGCCGCCCATATGGAGTCCCCTACCAAAAAGCTGGAGGCCGCCGCCTCCGCCATGCGCACCCGCCTCATCGTCTCGATCGTCTTCCTCATCCCGTTGTTCTATATAGGCATGGGGCACATGCTCGGCTGGCCGCTGCCCAGCGTCTTCACCGACCACACCCACAGCATGACGCTCGCCCTCACCGAGCTCGTCCTGCTCATCCCTATCGTCTACGTCAACGACGCGTACTTTATCAACGGGTTTAAATCGCTCGCGCACGGCGCGCCCACCATGGACGCCCTCATCGCCGTCGGCGCCACCGCGTCCATTGCCTGGTCGCTCTACGCCATGTTTATCATGGCCGACCAGCTGGCCGCCGGGCAAATCCACGAGGCCATGATGACGGGCATGGACAACCTGTATTTTGAGAGTGCGGGCACGATCCTGTCGCTGGTCACCGTGGGCAAATACCTCGAGACACGCAGCAAATCCAAAACCGGCGGCGCCATCGAGGCGCTCATCGACTTGGCACCCAAGACTGCGACCGTCGTTGCCGACGACGGCACCGAAACCACCGTCGACGTCGACAGTATCCTTCCCGGCCAGGTGCTGCGTGTGCGCCCCGGCGAGTCCATCCCCGTCGACGGCGTGGTGCTCGAGGGCAGCTCGGCCGTGGACGAGAGCGCGCTCACCGGCGAGTCCATCCCCGTGGAGAAGACCGCCGGCGACACTGTCAACGCGGCCACGGTCAACCGCACGGGCTCGTTTACCTTCCGCGCCACGCGTGTGGGCGCCGACACGTCGCTCGCCAAAATCATCAAGCTCGTCGAGGACGCCAACGCCACCAAGGCGCCCATCGCCCGCATGGCCGATAAGGTCGCTGGCGTATTTGTGCCCGTGGTGTTTGTGATCTCGGCCGTGACCTTTGCGGTGTGGATGGCACTGACCGGCAGCATAAACGAGGCGCTCACCTCCGCCGTGGCCGTGCTGGTGATCAGCTGTCCGTGCGCACTGGGTCTGGCCACGCCCGTCGCCATTATGGTGGGCACCGGCAAGGGCGCCGAAATGGGCATTCTGTTTAAGAGCGCCGAGGCGCTAGAGAACCTGCGCAGCGTGGGCACCGTCGTGCTCGACAAGACGGGCACCGTCACCCGCGGCAAGCCGGCCGTGACCGATATCGTGGTTGCCGCACGCGCCGACGGCTCGCCCGCCATGAGCGAAAAGGCGCTGCTCAAGCTGGCCGCCGCGCTGGAGCGCTCGAGCGAGCACCCGCTGGCCGAGGCGATTATGGCCGAGTGCGAGTCGCGCGGAATCGTCGCGCGCATGGTCGAGGACTTTGCCGCCGTGCCCGGGCGAGGCGTTACGGCACGCGAGGGGCAGAATGTCATCGCAGCCGGCAACGTGCGCCTGATGAACGAGCTGGGCGCGGAGGTGCCCGCCGGTCTTGCCGAGAAGTTCGCTGCCGAGGGCAAGACGCCGCTGTTCTTTGCCAAGAACGGCGAGCTTGCCGGCACCATTGCCGTGGCTGACGAGGTCAAAGAAACGAGCGCCGAGGCCATCGCCGCGCTCCGCAAGCTCGGCGTCGACGTGCGCATGCTCACCGGCGACAACCGCGTGACGGCCGAGGCCATCGCCCGCCGCGTGGGACTCACCAGCGAACAGGTTATCGCCGACGTCCTCCCCGCCGACAAGGAACGCCACGTGCGCGAACTGCAGGATGCGGGCGGCAAGGTCGCCATGGTGGGCGACGGCATCAATGACTCCCCCGCCCTGGCGCGCGCCGACGTGGGCCTTGCCATTGGCACCGGCGCCGACATCGCCAAGGAGGGCGCCGACGTGGTGCTCATGCGCAGCGACCTCATGGACGTCGCCCGCGCCATCGAGCTGTCGCGCGCCACGATCCGCAACATCAAGCAGGACCTGTTCTGGGCACTGTTCTACAACGGTATCGGCATTCCGCTCGCCGCGGGCGTGTTCTTCCCGCTCACCGGATGGCAGCTCTCGCCGATGTTTGGAGCTGCGGCCATGAGCCTGTCGAGCGTGTGCGTCGTAAGCAATGCGCTGCGCCTGCGAACCTTTAAGCCCAAAGTGGCAAAATAGGTTCACCCTTAAGTCCATTTAGAACGGGTTTTCCAGGTGCCCGAGATTGACCTGAAAGAGGAGCGACGCGTACTTTGGTACGCGAGCGACGGCTTGAAGGCCAAGGTCGGGTGCCTGGGAAAGCCGACACAACAGAGAGGAATACCGATGCGATACACAATCAAGACTTCCGGCCTCATGTGCGGCCACTGCGACGCCACCGTCGAGACGGCGTTGCTCAACGTTGCCGGCGTGACCGACGCCGACGCCGATCACGAGACCCAGACCGTCCAGGTTGAGTGCGCCGACACCGTGACCGCCGAGCAGCTCGCTGCCGCCGTCGAGGGCGCCGGCGAGAAGTTCCACGCCCTGTCCGTGACCGCCGCGTAGCAGCTACCAGAAGCATTCGACCCCATCGACCAGAAACGAGGACCCGCCATGATGGCAGACCACAAATCGGTGACCCGCATGCTCAAGACGGCACGCGGCCAGATCGACGGCATCTTGCGGATGGTCGATGAGGACCGCTACTGCGTCGATATTTCCACGCAGCTCATGGCAACGCAGGCGCTCATTGCGCGCATCAACGCCGACGTGCTCAAGGCGCATATCGAGGGCTGCGTGACTTCGGCAATCGAATCGGGCGACGAGGAGCTCAAGGCCGCCAAGCTTGCCGAGATTGAACGCGTCGTCGACAAGCTCTCCAAGTAATTGGGGCATTGGGAACAATCTTCTTTGCACCGTCTTGGTGTTCTGGGGACAGGTATGCTTGCACCACACTGGTGCAGATTAACCTGTCCCCCTTGCTCTAAATCGGGTATAAAGGCGTGCAGCATATCGAACGAAAGGCAATGTGCATGAATGACTTTATGAAGGGTCGCAATGGCGCCGATGAACTCACCGTCGTGTTGGGCTTCGCAGGCATTATCATCGCGATGATCGGGTCGATGGCCCGTATCCAGTGGCTCAGCTGGATCGCCATCGCCGTGATCGCGCTCGGCGTGCTGCGCGGTCTGTCCAAAAACATCGACGCGCGCCGCAAGGAGAACGATGCCTTTGTCACGGCGACCGCAAACGTCCCCGGCCTAGGTAAGTTCGTCGCCAGCTTGGGTGGCGGCGCCGCGGCTGCCAACGCCTCGCGCGCGGCCGGCACCAGCAAGGAAGACTTTGAGCGCGCCAAGCGAACGGCCAAGAAGATGTGGAAGGGCCGCAAGACCACGGCCTACCTTAAGTGCCCTAACTGCGGTCAGATGCTGTCCGTCCCCAAGGGCAAGGGCAAGATCCGCGTCACCTGCCCCAAGTGCCACGCCAAGATGGAAACACGCTCCTAGGCATCGCGCCGTGGGGCAAATGAATCAGTAGTGTTTGTCTCAAATCTGAAGCATTTATTCGATAAAAAAGCCGAGGCCTCTTGCTGAGACCTCGGCTTTTTTGTATAAGGCGGCGGCGTTCGACGAGCCGACTGTCCCCCGTCACACCGGCGCTTACGCCACGCCGTCGCGGGCGAGCTCCTCGGCCAGCGCTTCGGCGGGCATGGCCATAATCGCGTCGAGCTCGGCGTCCACCTCAGGTATGCGCTTCACCTTGAGCTTTCGCGCCAGGTTGCCGCGGCACATCACGTGCATTGGCTCACGCAGAGCGCGCAGGTCATCGAGCGGGTTCTCGCGCGTCACCAGGATATCGGCGGCCTTACCGCACTCAATCTTGCCGGTCTCGCCGCCCAGCCCCAGCAGCTCGGCGTTGACCTGCGTGGCCGTATGCAGCGCAAACGCATTGCTCACGCCCACGTACTTGGCAAAATAGGCCACCTCGCGCCACATGTCGTACTGGGTCACGAACGGGCAGCTCGAGTCCGTGCCCAGGCCCACCTTAACGCCTACATCCAGGGCGACGCGAGCGCTCTCGATAATGCCCGAGCACACGATGTCGCCGTTCTTCTTTTGCGTGTCGGTCGAATGGGTCTTTTCCGGATCGAGCAACACAAACGGCAGCGCCGGACTAATCGTGCAGGTCACACTCGGCGCACGTCCCTCGAGCTGTGTTCCCGCGGCGCCGCGGTACAGCTCCAGAATCTCAGGCGTCATCGGAGCGCCGTGCTCGATTGTGTCGACGCCGGCCTGGAGCGCGGCCTTCACACCTTCGGTGCTCTCGACATGGGCCATGACCGAAAGGCCAACCTCGTGCGCCGCCTTGCACGCCGCCGCGGCGACATCGATCGGCATGCGCAGCACGCCCGGCTCGCCCACTTCGGTCGCGTCGAACACGCCACCCGTCACGAACAACTTGATGACATCGGCACCGCGCGCATACAGATCGCGCACCTGTTCGGCCGCCTCGTCGGGGGTATTGGCGACCTGCGCGAACAGCCCCGCGCCGTGGCCACCCGGCACCGTGACGCCCGTCCCCGGCGCCACCAGACGCGGACCCTGATACTTGCCGGCGTCGATGGCGTTGCGCACGGCCAGATCGGCAAGCAGCGGGTCGCCCGCGCCGCGCACCGTGGTCACGCCACTTGCCAGCTGCTGCTGCGCGCTGCCTTTGAGAATGTGGCGCACGATGGCGCGCCCCACGGGATTATCGAGCTTCTTCATCAGCGCGCCCGCATCGCCCGCCGAAACCGGCTTGCCCGAGCCGCACAAATGCACATGCATATTGATGAGGCCTGGCATGAGATACGCCCCTGCCAGGTCGATGACCTCGGCCCCCGCCGGAGCCTGCGCCACAGCACTCGGCCCCATCCACGTGATGACGCCGCGCTCAACAGCCACGGCCATATCGGGCTGCGGCTCCATATGTTCCGAACCATCCAGGACGGTCGCATTGATAAACAACGTGGAACGATCAGCAGACGCCATATCGAGCTCCTCCCCCTTAGAAACTTCAACATTTGTCCATTATTACCCAGTTCGGCAGGATTGCTGCGGACATATCGGTTAACGGAGAAAGGAGGAGATGCGGAGAATGGAATGCGTTGCAGCCCCATCCCAGCGACATCCGGGAAATGTCTAGATCTGTAACAGGTGGACCGTCTTTAACCTTCCAAATGTTACAGATCGAGATCTTTCGGCACCGCGTCCAACCTTTGTCTCGATCTGTAACAGTTAGAGCGGTTTTTGGCCGTTAGATGTTACAGATTAAGATATTCTCCAGCCCTGTCGTCAAACGTCTAAATCTGTAACAGTTAGACAGGTTTTCGGCCTCTAGATGTTACAGATTGAGAACTTTCACCAGGCGCCAACCTTCTGTCTCGATCTGTAACAGTTACGAGACCAAACGGCCCCCTGTTGTTACAGATCAAGACAAACTCGGCAGGAACAACCACATCCGCGTCAGTTGCACCCCTCAGCGCCCATACCACTGCCGCCTCCACTGCTCAGCCAAATCGGCCCACTGCGGAATGCCCGCCAGTCTCATCTTTTCAGCCAGCTTCCCCGGATTCTTGAGCTCATCAAACGTAAACCTCAGCACCTTATGCCCGAGCATCGTCAGATGAGACTCTCGCTGACGTTCTGCCACGAACGGGTCGACCGACTCCCGACCCTCGTCGTTCTGTAAGGCATACTTTCCCTTTCCATCGAGCTCGCCAATCACGCACGTCCCGTCCTCGAGCCTCCAGAAATAATCAACGCGAAACACTTGGCTCGAATCAAGCGGGTCACGAAACTCCACCTGCAACTCTGGCACCGGAAAACCGTATGCAATAAAGAACGCCCGGAACCGAGACTCGCCACCGTTTTCGGACAGCCCGTCCGCATGCGACGCAATCACCTGAGCTCTGCGATACCCGTGTCTGCCCTCGCAATCGGCCTGGAGCCGTTCGCAGAGGTCGTCGCGCGATATGCCCTTCGCCCGCAGCGCAGAATCGGCGATCGCCAGACCATACGAAAACGGCGCACGCAGCAGACAATCCTCTACCGTGCGCCAAAACGGCGTCACTCGCACGCCGTCGACGCGCTCAAGCGCACCCGCCGCCTGCGGACGCAACAGCCGGCATCCCGCACTCAGCGGCACCGAGCAACCTGTCTTAACAAGAAATCGCGGTCCAAGCAGATCATTCGGCACCTCCAGACCCCACAAAAGTGCCGCGTCATAACCCCAAAACGCCCAATCGGGATGAAATTCTGCAAGCCCTTTGATGGTCCGCAGTGCTCGCTCCGCCGGCGTCAGTACAACCCAATCATGTTGCAAGCAGAACAAATACGGCTCGGGCTCCGCAATATCATCAGTTCCCACATGACGCCGCAGCCACATGAGCTCGGCATTGTCGTGTGTCGCAAGCAGCACGCCTTGTTCAGCCGCCTCCGTGAGCCTGGCAAGCATCCTATTCCGCGCCAACGTGTTACGTGTTGCATGCTTGTGTTTGAAAACGGTATTAGACACTTCCATCACCGCCACATCGGAGAAATGGACCTTTGTCACCGTTGCCTCCGCTGATAAACGTCTTGATCTGTAACAGTTAGACGTTCTCCAGGCCCCTAAACGTTACAGATTTAGACAAACCAGCGGCGCCCAAGTATTCGTCTCGATCTGTACCAGGTAGACCGGTTTTTTGTCCCTAAACGTTACAGATCGAGACATAAAGGCAGAAGGCAAGGCAGGCGACAACCGTCCATCCCCTACTCCCATTCCTGTTCGTAGATGTTGAGCGACTTCACATACCGCCCCTGGGCACCCATGATGTCGCGGACCAGACGCAAGAAGAAGCTGATGCACGAGGTGTCAAAGCCGTCCTGCAGGTCCTCCGGATGCACCGCACCCGGCCCATCGACCGCCGTATCGCTCAGCCGCGCGATGTCATACAGGTAGAGCTGTCCCGCCGTAAGCCAGACATCGTCGACGCAGGCGAGGCGCACCGCAATCGCGCCGTCACTCCAGTGCTCCTTCTGCACGATATGCGGATCGTAGACATCAAAGCGATGATCGGTGCGCGTGTCCTTCAGCACGACCATGCCGGACGCAGGATTCTTGTCCAAAATGCCAAAGCGCGAGAAATACTGCGTGTCGCGTACCTGCTCGAGCCGCTTGAGCGAGGCAGGCGAAAGCGATGCCGGCGGCTCGTCAACATACAGCTCGAGCAGCGTTTTGCCATGGCGATAGGGGCGCTCAAACAGCAGCCAATCGGTAAACGCCATGTTGTAGGCCATGATTTCGTTTTGCGAAGGCTCAGTGCAATAGCTGAGCCACGGGTCGACAATGATCTCGAACTGTTCGCGCGCCGGCTCCAGGAATTGAAACTTCCGCAGCATCCAAAAGTGAGCCATGTCGGCAATATCGTTGCCGACGGCTTCAGCCAGCTCTGCTCGGTCTAAAGCGTGGTCAGTCATGGCATCCTCCTCAAACTGATGGACCTCAATTTGAGCTTACGAGGAGGGTGGGCAGCCACGACCAGCACAGGCAAAATAGGCCTCCGGCTGCAAACCAGATGCTGACCAAACACTTGACGAAAAGCTTGACCGAAAATGTGCACCGCAACAAAACCGCAGGCAAACATAGACGGCCAACCCGCTCTTTTGAGCCAGATGCCCGCAGCCACCACAGAAACAACAGGTGACCACAGCCCAAGAAGTCGACAAATGAACATCCGTACGTCGACAAACGAGCAAACTGCTCGCAAATCCGCAAGGAGTGTCCCCGAGTGCCGACAGAAAAGGAACGTCCCTAACTGCCGGCACTTAGGCGGCACTTAGGGACGTTCCTTTTGTGCCGGCCGTTGGGGACAGCCCTTGACGATTCAGCTGTGGGCAGCAGCCTTACAGCTTCAGCGCGTCGGCGACTTCGGCTGCGCAGGCCAGGGCGTCGGCCATAGCGTTCACCACGAGCGAGCTGCCGTTGCGAGCGTCACCGGCAACATACACCGGCGCGGCATCCGCGGCGACGCCGTCGACACGCGCCGCAAGATGCGAGCCCTCGGCAGCCATCACCGGCAGCGGACGGCCAGCGGTGGCGACAGGCACGCTCACCACATCGAACACGCTGTGCTCCGGACCCGTAAAGCCGCAGGCAATGAGCACCAGCTGCGCCGGCACCTCGTGCTCGGAGCCCGCGATGCGCTCGGGCTTTCCCGCCGACCAGTCCAGATCGACCACGCGCAGACCCGCAGCCGCACCCTTCTTGTCCAACAGCACCTCGAGCGTATCCACGCCCCAGGCACGCATCTCACCACCCATCGCAGCGATAGCCTCCTGCTGGCCGTAGTCGGTCTTCTTAACGTTGGGCCACTGCGGCCAGGGGTTGCTCGCCGCGCGCTTATCGGGCGCAGCCGGCAAGAACTCAAACTGGCGCACGCTGCGCGCGCCCTGACGCACCGCGGTACCCACACAGTCGTTACCGGTATCGCCGCCGCCAATGACCACAACGTCCAGGCCACGCGCATCGACCGCGAGCTCGCCGCCGTCGAGAACCGACACGGTCGAAGCCGTCAGATAGTCCACGGCGTACACCACGCCCGGGGCGTCCACGTTCGTAGCCGAAAGACCGCGCGGGGCACGGGCGCCAGCAGCCACCACCACAGCGTCAAAGCCGTTGAGCTTGGCCGCCACCGCAGGGTCCGTCACGTCGGCGCCCAGCTCGAACACAATACCCAGCTCGCGCATGAGCGCCACACGACGCTCGACCACAGACTTCTCGAGCTTCATGTTGGGAATGCCGTACATGAGTAGGCCGCCGGGGCGGTCGTCGCGCTCAAACACCGTCACGCGGGCACCGCGACGTGCAAGCTCCCATGCTGCCACCAGGCCAGCCGGTCCAGAACCAACCACGGCGACCGTGGGCGCATCCTCCCCCGCCGGCTCAAAGCGGCGCGGACCGCCGTTGGCCCACTCATGGTCGCTGATCGCACGTTCGTTGTCATGGATCGTCGTGGGCTGGCCATCGACCGAACCCAGGTTGCACGCGGCCTCGCACAGCGCCGGGCACACGCGGCTCGTGAACTCGGGCATGGGCGAGGTGAGCGACAGACGCTCGGCCGCCTCGTCCCAGCGGCCGCGGTACACCAACTCATTCCACTCGGGAATCAGGTTGTGCAGCGGGCAGCCGCTCGGGCGTGCCTTGCCAAAGCTCGCGCCCATCTGGCAAAACGCCACGCCGCACATCATGCAGCGGCTCGCCTGGGCACGGCGTGCGTCGTCGTCAAGCTCCACGTACAGCGGATCGAAATCGCGGCTGCGCTCCTCCACGGGGCGAAGCTCGTGGGTCACGCGATCGATATCAAGAAAAGCACCGGGCTTACCCATAGCACTTACGCCTCCTTCTTGGTCGAAGCAACAGAGCTGGCGGCCACGGACGCAGCACCCGCAGCACCGCCCGCAATATCGAAGCGAGCGACATCCGCGGCGCTCGCGCGACCGGTCACAATGTCAAACGCCAGCTCCTCTGCCTGCGCATGCGTCTTGCCGACGGCCTCGCTCGCAGCGACAATCGCCAGCACACGCTCGTACTCGGTCGGAATGACCTTCACAAAGTGCTTGCTCATCGTCTCAAAGCTGTAGAGCAGCTTAATGCCGCGTGGGCTCTGTGTCGCGTCCACGTGCTCCTGGATGAGCTCGCGAATCTGCGCCAGCTCGCCGGCCGTCGGGGCCTTGAGCTCAACGCTCTCGTGGTTCACGCGGGCATCGAGCGTGCCGTACTGGTCAAAGACATAGGCCACGCCGCCCGTCATGCCGGCGGCAAAGTTCTGCCCGACCTCGCCCAGGATGAGCGCCAGGCCGCCCGTCATGTACTCACAGCCGTGGTTGCCGCAGCCCTCGACCACCACGGTGGCACCGGAGTTGCGTACGCCAAAGCGCTGGCCGGCCAGGCCGTTGATGAAGCCGTGGCCGCTCGTGGCGCCAAAGAACGCAACGTTACCCACGATGATGTTTTCGTCGAACTTGTAGGTCGCATGCGGGTTGGGGCGCACCGACACCTCGCCGCCCGAAAGGCCCTTGCCAAAGTAGTCGTTGGCGTCGCCGCACACGTTGAGCGTAATGCCGCGCGGCAGGAAGGCGCCAAAGCTCTGACCGGCCGAACCATCGCAATCGATGGTGATGGAGCCGGCGGGCAGGCCCTCGGGATGTGCCTTGGTCACCGCGTTGCCCAGGATAGTGCCCACGCAGCGGTTGACGTTGGCGATATCGGCGCGGAAGCGAATCGGGCGCAGGTGCGCGCGAGCGTCGGCCGTGTAAGGCACAAACAGCGTGGAGTCGAGCGTCTTGTCGAGCTCGCTGTCCGCAGCCATCTGGGGCAGGAAGTGACGGCCGTCGGCACCCGAGATGTGGGCACCGAACTCGCAGGTCGCGCTCGCCAGCACGGGCGACAGATCGAGCAGGTTAGCCTTGCGGTTGCCCGGGACCTCGATCTGGCGCAAGCACTCGGGATGGCCGACCATCTCGTCGACGGTGCGGAAGCCCAGGCTCGCCATGACCTCGCGCAGCTGCTCGGCAACAAAGAGCATAAAGTGCTCAACGTGCTCGGGCTTGCCGCGGAAGCCGCGACGCAGGCGGCAGTTTTGCGTGGCGATGCCGGCGGGGCAAGTATCCTGCTGGCAGTCGCGCTGCATGAGGCAACCCATGGAGATGAGCGGCATGGTCGCAAAGCCAAACTCCTCGGCGCCCAGCAAGCAGGCGACGGCAACGTCGGTGCCGTCCATGAGCTTACCGTCGGCCTCGAGCACCACGCGTGAGCGCAGGCCGTTTTGCAGCAGCGTCTGCTGGGCCTCGGCAAGGCCAAGCTCCAGCGGCAAACCCGCGTGCCAGATAGAGTCGCGCGCAGCGGCACCTGAGCCGCCATTGTGACCGCTAATCAAGATCTTGTCGGCAGCACCCTTGGCCACACCGGTGGCGATGGTGCCGACGCCGGCCTCGCTGACCAGCTTGACCGACACGCGCGCGCCGGGGTTGGCGTTCTTAAGGTCAAAGATCAGCTCTGCCAGGTCCTCGATGGAGTAAATATCGTGGTGCGGCGGAGGCGAAATCAGGCCGATGCCGGGCGTGGACTGACGGACCTCGGCGATCCAGGGGTAGACCTTCTTGCCGGGCAGGTGTCCACCCTCGCCGGGCTTGGCGCCCTGGGCCATCTTGATCTGAATCTCGAAGGCGCTGCACAGGTAGCGGCTCGTCACGCCAAAGCGCGCGCTTGCCACCTGCTTGATGGCGGAGCTCTTTGAGTCACCGTTAGCCAGCGGGGTCTCGCGACGCGGGTCCTCGCCGCCCTCGCCGGAGTTGGAGCGTCCATGCAGGCGGTTCATGGCGATAGCCATGCACTCGTGCGCCTCTTTGCTGATGGAGCCGTACGACATGGCGCCGGTGTTAAAGCGGCGGACGATGTTGAGCATAGGCTCCACCTCGTCGAGTGCTACCGGGGTGCGGCCGCTGGCATCAAAGTCCAGCAGGTCGCGCAGGCGCACGGCACGGCCCGTGCGGTGCAGGCGGGCGCTGTACTCCTTAAAGGTGTCGTAGCTGTCCTCACGGCAGGCGGTCTGAAGCAGGTAAACAGTCTGCGGATCGATGAGGTGATCCTCGCCGCCGAGCGGGCGCCACTTGGTCAGACCCAACGTGGGCAGCTGATCGGGAGCCGGGCTCTTAAGGATAGCGAGCGCGGCGTCGTAGCGCTCGTTTTGCTCGCGCTCGACGTCCTCGACACCCATACCGCCCACACGGCTCACCGTGCCGGCGAAATACGCGTTGACGAACTCCGGCGTAAAGCCCACGGCCTCGAAGATCTGCGCCGAATGGTAGCTCTGCACCGTGGAGATGCCCATCTTGGACATGATGGAGACGATGCCGGCGGTCGCAGCCTTGTTGTAGTTGGCGATGCCCTGCTCGGCCGTCACTTCCAGGTCGCCGCGTGCCGCCAGATCGCGGATGCACGCATGTGCGTTGTACGGATAGATGCCGCTCGCGGAGTAGCCCACCAGTGCCGCAAAGTCGTGCGGGGACACGGCGTCGCCGCACTCCACCACGATGTCGGCAAAGGTACGCACACCGGCGCGGATCAGGTGATTGTGCACGCAGCCCACGGCGAGCAGCGACGGCACGGGCGCCTCGCCCGCAGCGGCACGATCGCTCAACACCACGATGTTCACGCCGTCGCGGACCGCAGCTTCAACGTCCTCTGCAAGCTGCTTGAGCGCAGCCTGCAGCGCGCCCTCGCCGGCATCGCGGCGGTACACGGCACGGAAACGACGGGTCTTAAAGCCAACACGGTCGATGGCGCAAATGCGGTCGAACTCCTCCTCGCTCAGCAGCGGACGCTCCAGGCGAACCAGCTGGCAGGCCGTACGGGAATCCTCGAGCAGGTTGCCGTGGTTGCCCAGGTAGAGCGTGGTCGAGGTGACCATATGCTCGCGAAGGGCATCGATGGGCGGGTTCGTGACCTGAGCGAACAGCTGATAGAAGTAATCAAAGAACGAACGCGTCTTCTTGGACAAGCAGGCCAGAGGGGCGTCGATGCCCATCGAGGCGAGCGGGGCCTTGCCCTGCCGGGCCATGGGGCGCACGACCTCGTCGACGTCATCCCAGTGATAGCCGAGCTTGGCCATGCGCACGGCGGCAGGCACCTCGGCGTCCTCGGCGGGCGCGGGCGCGGCGGGCTTGTCGAGCGCGTCGACCGTCAGCGTCTCCTCGGCGATCCAATCACGGTAGGGCTTTTCCTTGGCATAGCGGGCGCGCAGCTCGTCGTTGTAGATCACGCGGCCGCGGGCAAAATCGACCTCGAGCATCTGGCCCGGCCCCAGACAGCCGCTCGTCAGGATGTTCTCGGGGCTCACCTCGATGGTGCCCACCTCGCTTGCCAGCATAAAGCGACCGTCGCGCGTCACATAGTAGCGGGCGGGACGCAGGCCGTTACGGTCGAGGGCGGCACCCAGGGTGCGACCGTCGGTAAAGGCGATGGCGGCAGGGCCGTCCCAGGGCTCCATGAGCATGGACTGGTAGGCGTCGTAGGCGCGGCGTTCTTCGCTCAGATTGTCGTTGTGGTCCCACGGCTCGGGCAGCAGCATGGACGCGGCACGCGTGAGCGGGCGACCGTTCATGACCAAGAACTCGAGCACATTGTCCAGAATCGCGGAGTCGGAGCCCTCGCGGTTGATGATGGGCATCACACGCTCAAGATCGTGCTGCAGCACGGGGCTGTACAGATTGGGCTCGCGGGCGCGAATCCAGTTGACGTTGCCCTTGAGGGTGTTGATCTCGCCGTTGTGGATGATAAAGCGGTTGGGGTGCGCACGCTCCCAACTGGGCGTGGTGTTGGTGGAGTAGCGCGAGTGGACGAGCGCCACGGCCGTTTTGACGGCGGCGTCGTTGAGATCGATGAAGAAGCGGCGCATCTGCGTGGCGACCAGCATGCCCTTGTACACGATGGTGCGCGAGCTCATAGAGCACACGTAGAAGATCTTGTCGCGCAGGGCAAACTCGGCGTCGGCCTTCTTTTCGATGGTGCGACGGCACACGTACAGGCGACGCTCAAAGGCATCGCCGGCGGGCGTGTCGTCGGGGCGGCCCAGGAAAGCCTGCAAGATGGTGGGCATGCAGGCGCGGGTCGTCTCGCCCAGGTCGTGCGGGTCGACCGGCACCTCGCGCCAAAAGAGCAGCGGCACGCCGGCCTCGGCGCAGCCTTCCTCAAACACGCGGCGGGCATCCTCTACGCCCTTGTCGTCCTGCGGGAAGAACAGCATGGCCACGCCATAGTCGCCCTCTGCCGGCAGAATCTGGCCGCACTTTTGGGCCTCTTTACGGAAAAAGTGATGCGGAACCTGGAACAAGATGCCGGCGCCATCGCCGGTGTTCTTCTCGAGTCCCGTGCCGCCGCGGTGCTCCAAGTTGACCAGAATGGACAGCGCATCGTCCAGAATCTGGTGATGGCGCTCGCCGTTGATATCGGCAAGCGCGCCGATGCCACATGCATCGTGGTCGAATTCGGGGCGATAAAGGCCCTGCTGCTGAGCGGAATCTGCCTGCATCGCGATCCTCCCCTAGATATTTAGACAGTCAGTTGAATAGGCATACTAGGAGCATCGCCGGCCCGTTGTGTTTCCCGCCCGTTTCGAAACAATCGCGTAACGCACACCGACCATCAACGTCTTGCTATCAAACATGTACGTCAGCCCCCAAACATGTCGAAATTTGACATCTTTGGAGGCTGACGTACACGTTTTAGTGCAGGGACAGCCGGCACATATGCATCTGGCCCCTTTGAATCATTCTGGAAACAAGGGCCATGCGGACTTTTGCATGATGGGGCTCGACACAGCAGGCCTCAAGGGCGGCAACAAGACGCCCAAGTTCGGCCTGTAAGCTCACCGCTTCAAACATCTCAATCTGTAACAGGAAGAGCGGATTTTGGCGCCTAGATGTTACAGATTGAGATTTTCTGCGGAGCGGTTTTGGTTTGTCTCGATCTGTAACACGAAGGGCCGGTTTTGGCGGCCAGCTGTTACAAATTGAGATTTTCCATAGGACCATTTCTTCCTGTCTCGATCTGTAACACCTAGGCCCAATTTCCATCCCTAGTTGTTACAGATCGAGACATTTCGGCAGCCCCCCTTCACCATCCCATTCAAATAGAACAATTTTGTTAGGCTTGGTTAACTTTTAAGCTTAAAACGGGTATCCTTTGCGGCGTCAAGCAAACGGCACGCACACCGTGCCAGATCAAGGAGGCCCCTATGGCGCACCGAGCAGACCGACAGACAATGCAACTTGTCCTTATCCGTCACGGAGAATCCGAGTGGAACAAACTCAACCTGTTCACCGGCTGGACCGATGTCGAGCTCACCGACACGGGCCGCGAAGAAGCCGCAGCAGGCGGTCGCGCCCTCAAAGAAGCCGGTTTCGACTTTGACGTCTGCTACACCTCGCGTCTCAAGCGCGCAATTCACACCCTCGATATCGTGCTCGGCCAAATGGATCGCGAGTGGCTGCCCGTCATCAAATCCTGGAAGCTCAACGAGCGCCACTACGGTGCGTTGCAGGGTCTCAACAAGGCCGATGCCGCCGCGGAGCACGGCGACGAACAGGTGCTCATCTGGCGCCGCTCCTTCGATATCTGCCCGCCGGCACTCGAGCCGGACGACGCGCGCGACCCCCACACCCAGGAGCAATACCGCGACATCGCGCCCGATCAGCTACCCTATACCGAGTGCCTCAAGGACACGATCGCCCGCGCCTGGCCCTATTTCGAAGACGAGATTCGCCCCCAGATGCTCGCCGGCAAGCGCGTACTCATCGCCGCGCACGGCAACTCCCTGCGCTCACTCGTCATGAAGCTCGAGCACCTCATGCCCGAGGAGATCCTCAAGGTCAACATCCCCACCGGCGTGCCGCTCGTCTACACCTTCGACACCGATTTCAACGTCCTCGACAAGCGCTACATCGGCGACCCGGCGACCATCGCCGCCAAGATCGACGCCGTGGCCAATCAGGGCAAAGCACACAAGTAGCCCCAACCCAAAACCGACGCGTGGCGCCGCACGGCCCAGATGCGACGTCACGCCGCCCATACACAGGAGCGCACCATGCTCAACCATCTCAAACAACACTTTGGTTCCCGGCGCACCGGCGGTCACGGAGGCCTAGACATTGCGCGGCATATCGGCCCCGGGCTGCTCGTGACCGTCGGCTTTATCGACCCGGGCAACTGGGCCTCCAATATGGCCGCGGGCTCGCAGTTTGGCTACGCGCTGCTGTGGATCGTCACGCTGTCCACGATTATGCTCATTGTGCTGCAGCACAACGCGGCGCACCTGGGTATCGCCACGGGCGCCTGCCTTGCCGAGGCCACGACACGTTACCTCCCCCGCTTCGTTGGACGCACGGTACTCGCCAGTGCCTATCTCGCGACCGTCGCCACCGCCATGGCCGAAGTCCTGGGTGGCGCGATTGCCCTTCAAATGCTCTTTGGGCTGCCCGTGCGCGCGGGCTGCGTCATCGTGGCGGCAGTATCGATGGCGATGCTCATGACGAGCTCCTACAAGCGCGCCGAACGCTGGATCATCGCCTTCGTGGGTGTGGTGGGACTCTCGTTTTTAGCAGAGCTCGCGCTGGTCAAAGTCGACTGGCCGCAAGCAACCGCAAGCTGGATCACGCCTAGTATGCCCACTGGCTCTGCCGCGATTATCGTGAGTGTCCTGGGTGCGGTCGTTATGCCACACAACCTTTTTCTGCACTCCGAGGTCATCCAATCCATGCACTTCGAAGGCCAAGGCGAGCAAGTTATCGAAGAACGTCTGCACTACGAGCTCTTCGACACGCTCTTTTCGATGGGCGTGGGCTGGGCAATCAACTCGGCCATGGTCATCCTGGCCGCAACGACCTTCTTTGCGCACGGCATTGTCGTAGACGACCTCGCCGTCGCAGCGGCCACGCTCTCCCCCATTCTGGGCCCGGCAAGCGCGACCATCTTTGCCGTGGCGCTACTGTTTGCGGGCCTCTCGAGCAGCGTGACAGCGGGCATGGCGGCGGGAACCATCACTGCGGGCATGTTCGACGAGGAATACGACATCCACGACCGACATTCCTCGGTCGGGGTGGCGGCCTGTTTCGCCGGAGCAGTGGCGGCGTGCCTGGTCGTTCCAAATCCCTTTGAAGGTCTCATCTGGAGTCAGGCACTGCTGTCGCTTCAGCTGCCGATTACGGTCTTTGTGCTCATACGACTCACCAGTTCACGCCGCGTCATGGGCAAATACGCCAATTCGCGCCCGCTCAACACGCTGCTTGTAGGGATCGGTGCCATCGTGACGATTCTCGATATCGTGTTGTTGACAGGGATGTAATGGGGCGGGGCACTTACCCAGTCAAACGTCTCGATCTGTAACATCTAGACCCGCTTTTAATGTCTAGATGTTACAGATCGAGATCATTCCGAGGGACAGCTCCGTTTGTCTCAATCTGTAACACGTAGACCCCGTTTTCACTGCTAGATGTTACAGATTGAGACAAACGGTCGGCCGGACTCACAACAGACAGGATCGGTCAACAGCAACCGTGATCCCTTGGCGACGGAGGAAAAGGGCCCCGGCCGAGAATTCGACCGGGGCCCTTGGACAGAGCTATGTTCGGCTTTCGCCGTGTGTCTGCGAGCTACTCCTCGACGAGCTCAAACTGATCGGGACCGACGCCGCACACCGGGCACACATAATCCTCGGGCAGCTCGGGCGTATCGACCTCAACCTCGTAACCGCAAACGACGCACACGAACTTATACGTCTTCTTCTCCTCAGCCATGATGTTCTCCTCTCGAACGCGACTGGTGATGTACTTCATTTATCAGTATAGATTCTCAATAATATAATGCAAGTATTTTTAAAACATTTCTAGCCTTGATACGAGGACGCCTTCGGAGGCGTCTTGCCCTTCAGGACCTTATGGTAGTAATCGTAGGTGAGCGGCGTCTCGTCGCTTAGGCGCTCGGCATCCTCGACCTCGCCGATAAACAGTAGATGCGTGCCCACATCCACAGTGTCGATCAAACGGCAGCTAAACAGCGCCGCCGCATGCTCGGGCACATAAGGCATGCCGAGAGCAGTCTCGCGAGTCTCGTACTTGGCAAACTTGTCATAGTCGCTGCTGGTGCGGAACCCAAAGTTACCGATATAGAGCATATCGGCCGTCTGATCGATCACGGTCAGCGCGAACGCTTTGGCCGAAGCGATGACGCCCGAGGTGACGTTGTCCTTGTTCACGGCAACCGAAATGCGCGGCGGCATGGACGTCACCTGCACCGCAGTGTTGATGACGCAGCCGGCGCGCAGCCCGTCTGCCGCGGCGCTCACCACGTACAGACCGCTCGGCATGGTAAAGAACGCAGTTTTGTCCATAACAATCACTCCCCTAACCCGGGTTGGAACCTCATGGATGTATGTACCCACAAAAAAAGGCAGCGCCCATAACGGACGCCACCTTTGAAACATATGTGTCAGAACAGTAAGAAAGATGAGACACCCGCAGCTGCGGTGAAATAGGGACTGAATAGCCCCTCAAACAGGCAAAACAGTCCGTATTCCACCGCAACTTACACAGAGCGCCTAGCGATTACGCTCCTTAAGTGCGCGGTCAATCTCGCGTTGAACATCGCGCTTGGCCATATCCTCGCGCTTGTCGTAAAGCTTCTTGCCGCGGCCTAGGCCCAGCAGCAGTTTTACGCGACCGTCGGTATTAAAGTAGAGCTCCAACGGAACCAGCGCATAACCACGGTTGCGAAGTTTGCCGTCAAGAAAGTCGATCTCCTTGCGGTGCAGCAGCAGACGACGGCGGCGATCAGGGTCGCGGTTCCACACGCCACCATGGCTATAAGGGTGGATATGCAGGCCGACGAGCCAGCACTCACCGCCACGAATCAGTGCGAAGGTATCGGTAATCTGGCACGCGCGCTCGCGAATCGACTTGACCTCGGTACCGCTCAGCTCAATACCGCACTCAAACGTCTCATCGATAAAGTACTCGTGATGTGCCGAGCGATTCTTGGAAATGAGCTTGCGCTCGCGCTTACTGGGCATCGCCGGCCTCCTTGGCGCCATCGGCGTTTGAGCCCGCAGCCTCGCGCTTTGCCCTGCGCTCGGCATTAAGCTCGGCATCGCTCTCGCGCACCAGCTTGATAATCGCCGCGCATGCCTCCTCGCCCACCAGGTCGCGGGCACGGACCGTCAGACGCGTAGCCTCCTGCTTGTCGCCGTCGCTTGCAGCATCGGTCGCGCACATGATCAGGCAGATGGCGATCTCGGCCGAAGGCGAGGTCGGCACGCCCTGCAGGGCGAGCTCACCCATCACATGGTCGTCACTCTCGTCCGCGGCATCCGGATAGGTGGTATGGATCTTGTTGAGCAGGCGCGTCGTATGCGCATCATTGGGCGCCAGGCGCAGCGCCAGACGCGCGCAGCCCACGGCAGCCGAAATGTTCTCGGTCTCGGGCTCCAAGAAGTACTGACCCAAATTGGTGTAGGCGCGTGCGGCGCACTTACCGTCGCTCGCGCGCTCCAGCACCGAGAACGAGAGCGATGCCCACTCCTGCTTGTCCTCGAGCGCGCGGAACAGCTCGGCCAAGTCCAAGCGATAGTTGCAGTTCATGGGATCCCAACGCACGGCCTGCATCAGGGCATTCCGAGCACTCACATAATCCTGCTGGCGAATGTAGGCAAACGCCATGTCGGAGTACAGGCGGTCAAAGGGAACCTCGACCTGCACCAGCTCGCGCGGATCCTTCTCCACGCGGCGATAGGCCAGGCGCTCAAACTTGCTGTCGAAGCTAAAGTACTGGCGCTTCTCCTCCGTCTTGCACTCAGCGTCGATATACTCCTCGGCGAGCTCCACCAGACGCTCAAGCAGCGGCGTCGCCGTAGCCAGGTCGCCCTGCGCCAGATAGTTCTCGGCATACGTGATGTCTTCCAAGCTGATAGGCAGGTCCATGACAACTCCTCGGTCCGGGCGGCAGACTCAACGCGCGCCTTAAATATCGGTCAATACACAAAACCCGGGTCTCTTACGAGGCCCGGGCGTTCAATTTTGGTAGCCCGTACCAGATTCGAACTGGTGATCTCCGCCTTGAGAGGGCGGCGTCCTAAACCGCTAGACGAACGGGCCATATGTAGCAAATGCAATGGCTGGGATGGAGGGAGTCGAACCCCCATTGACGGAACCAGAATCCGCTGTCCTGCCATTAGACGACATCCCAATGACTGCATCGCTGCGCTCGGCTGTGCCTTTGCGCAAGAAAGAAATATACGGGAAGTCCCGCCGTGACGCAAGCCCTAATTTTGACTTTTTTGAAATTCAGTCAAATACGGCCGACACGTGAAGGACCTGTGAAGCACCAGCGACACGTACGGCGCCAAAGCCCGTAAAACATCCCACATCTACCGCTGGTAGATTACAACAATGCAGCACTCACGGCTGATGGCACAATCAAACCGTCATCATTACACGGATATCGAGGCGCCATGGACGAAGAGCTTGATTACCTATGGGAGACCCTGGGCCTCGAGATCACTGCTGACCTTTGGCCCGAACGGGACAAAATCCATCCCACCCTGCGCCCCGCCATCACGGTGATGCAGGCAAAATACCGCCGTGCATCCTTTTTGATCATGCGGATGTCATGGCACGCGGGACTCCCCGACCTTAAGCGAATCCAGGCAAGCCTCGTCGAGCTGTCCGGTATGCCGACTGTCATATCCGAGGCGCACCTGGAGCAGCGCCAACGCGAGCGACTGCAACAGCAGCGGATTCCCTTTATCTGCCCCGGTGTTCAGGCATATCTGCCCTTTATGGACGAGGAGTACTGGAGCGGCAAGCCCAACAAGCACGTAAAGGTCTACGGTCCGCACGAATGGGCGCAGTTGGAGGACTGACTGGGGCAAGCCTGCCGGCGGAAAGTGCGTCCCAGATTTCAAGCTCAAACTGGTCCCCACTTTCCTATCGAGCCCTCAACCGGAAACCGTATCCCGTAATCGAAGCTCAAAACGGGTCGCGCTTTCCGCAGCCGCTACAGCAATGCCTCGGCCCAAGCCGATTCCTTAAAGCCAGGAATCGCAAAGTCGTCGCCCACCAGCAGTGGGCGCTTAACCAGCATGCCGTCGGTCGCCAGCAGCTCGTAGCACTCCCGATCCGTCATGCCCGCATCCAGACGCGCCTTCAGGCCCAGCTCTCGATATTTCATGCCCGACGAATTAAAGAAGCGCCGCACCGGCAGCCCCGAACGAGCAATCCAGGTCGCAAGCTCATCGGCCGTGGGATTGTCCAAAACGATATCGCGGTCGATATACTCTACCCCGTGTTCGTCCAGCCATGCCTTGGCCTTCTTACAGGTCGAGCACTTGGGATATTCAACAAACAGTACGGTCATGGGAATCCTCCGAATATAGATCGGCCAACGCAGGCACACGCCACACGAGGCGCCTTCGTATGATGGGCCAATTGTAGCCCACGGGTCACACGCTAAACGAACCGTACCCCGAATCCGCGTTTGATGAACGGCAGCAGCCCCATTGCCTCGGGCGTGATATGGCCCGCAACGTTCATGCGCTCGTCACCGGGAAGATCGACCCGCGCAATCTCAAGCTCGCCTTCGTAGCGCCCATATCCGCTATTGCTCACAGCGATCGACCCCGCCTTTCGCGGCAGGCCGGCTCCGGCATCCGTCGGCACGGAATCCGGCTTATGCGTCGTACGTGACTCCTGAGACCTAAAGATGAGGACACTCGAGTCGGGCCGGTCGTGATGAATCTGCCCGCGCACATAGGCATAACCGGGCTCAAGCTCGCATTGCAGGTCCACGTATCCGGCGGAAACTTGAGCAAACTGCGCCCAGCCCGCATCGGAAAGATCGGGGTCGCCGACCAACACAATGTCGCAATCGGCGCCATGTGCAAGCTCAAGCATATTGAGGGCAACCTTTGACGCGCGACCGCGCTGCGTCTCGACCGTCGGCAGTCCCTCGAATACCGGCCCGCGAACGTTGGCATCGCCCGGCACAAAAGCCATGATTTCGAATCCAAGCGCCGCAAGACGAAGATTCACCCGAGCAATGTCCTCCAGAGCTAAACCGGTATAAGGCTTGGGGTAAAAATTGTGGCAGGCGGCAAAACGAGTCACATCGGCACCGGCCTCACGCCACGATGCGATTTCATCAGAACTCACCGTCGATGCATTGACCACAATGCGAAATACACCGGACAGCTCCGCGACCCGCCGGGCGCTAAAGCCATAGTCCAAACGAAGGTATTCCAACCCCAGATCGCGCAGGTCCTCGATGCGCTCAAGCCCGAGCAAATCGCACGTGCGCGGCCCCACATCGGCAATGAGCGCAATGCCGCGGGCGGAAAGCAGCGACAGCACATGACGGACCTTATCGGTATACGCCGCTCCCCCATCCTCGGGAATATGCAGCGAGGTGAACGCATAGCGCGCACCCGCCGCGGCACCGTGTTCAATCGTCCGCTCAATATCCTGCAGAGGGTTGGAAAGATAAATCGAAATACCCGTTTTCACGCTTCAACACTCCTTTAAAAAAGGCCGGCGGAGCAGTTAGCCCCGCCGGCACAACCATAGCATCAAGAAATCTGCCGCGCGCCGCGAGCCCTGAGCAACACGGCTCGCGATATCAAACTACTCGCCAAAGAACTCGTTGATCTTCTGCTCGTCGACGCCAAAGAACCACGTCAGGACAAAGCCGGCGGCATAGGCAAGCAGCATAGCGGCAACGTAGCCGAGCTGCTGACCAGGAACGACGATCAGCAGGCCAAACAGACCGGAAACGCCCTGAGAAACCGTGCCGATGTGAAGCAGCGCCGCGAGCGCGCCGCCAAATCCGGCACCCAGGCAGGCCGTTACAAACGGACGAACGAGCGGCAGCGTAACGGCATACATCAGAGGCTCGCCCACACCGAGGATTCCAACGGGAATGGACTCTGCGACGTACTTCTTGAGCTTGGCGTTCTTGGTCTTAAAGTACAGCGCCAAACCGGCACCGACCTGGCCGCCGCCAGCCATCATAAGGATGGGGAGCAGGTAATTGATGCCCTTGGTAGCGCCGTCGGGATCGTTGAGCATAGCGTGGATCGGCGTGAGCGCCTGATGCAGGCCGACGGAAACCAGCGGCAAGAAGCCTGCCGACAGGATATAGCCGCCCAGGACGCCCAGCTTCTCGAAGATAAAGGTCAAAACGCTAAAGATGGCAGTCGTCAGCCATGCGCCAACCGGCTGGATGACGAGCATCAGAGCAAAGGCGCCGATGATGAGCACCAGCAGCGGGGACAAGAATGTATCGAGTGCGTTGGGCATAACCTTGCGAATCTGACGCTCCATCCAGGCAAAAAATGCGCCAGCGATAAGAGCCGCGATCATGCCGCCCGCTGCGGGGTTGTACTGCGCATTGGTGAGCGGCAGCAGAATGGCAGTGGCAGGATCGGCCGCGCCAGGCGCAAGCAGGGGCATGGCACTGTTAGCGATACACATCATGCCGGCGATGCCGCCCAGCGCAGCGGAGCCGCCAAACTCACGTGCCGCGTTATAGCCCACCAAGATGGGCAGATAGGCAAACAGGGCCCAGCCCATGGAGCGAATGCCCTGGTACCACCACTCGCCTGCAAGCGCGCCTGCCGTCGAGACGTTAATGACGTTGCAGATACCGTTGATGAGGCCAGCCGCAATGATGCCGGGAAGCAGGGCGACGAAGACGTTGGAGATCTTCTTAAGGAAGGCCTGAACCGGTTTGGTCTCGTACTTGGCCTTCTGCGCGGCCTTGTTTGTGGCCGCAGCGTCAACCACGCTCTCGTCAGCAACGCCTTTCGCAAGGCCGGTGAGCTTGGAGAACTCCTCGAGCACCTTATTCACCTTGCCCGGACCCAGCACGATCTGCATCGTGTCGTCCTCGACCAGGCCCATCACACCGTCGAGTGCCTTAATGCCCTCCGTGTCGACGTTGCTCGTGTCTTTGACGGTCACGCGCAGGCGCGTCATGCACGCCGCGTTTGCCAACACGTTGTCTTTACCGCCCAAAAGGTCCAGCAGCTTTTGAGCCAGCTCTTTGTTCGTCATAACTCCTCCTTGTATTGGGTATCTCGTCTGGATGTCATATCAGCTCACGCCGCGCACCTATTGGGCATCGGCATTGCTCTTCTCATGGCCACTCACCGCAGCACGGACATGGCCTCTCGCTCGCTCAAGAGCTACCGCAGCCTGCTCGGCATCGCAGCCCAGCAGTACCGAGACAATAGCGGTTTTTACGTGGCCGCCGGCATCTGCAAGCGCCTGAATAGCGCGCTCGCGCGTGCAGCCGGTCGCCTCCATCACGATGTTCTGGCCGCGCACCACCAACTTCTCGTTCGTCTGCTGCACATCGACCATCAGGTTTTGGTATACCTTGCCGATCTTGACCATGGCACCGGTCGAAATCATGTTGAGAATGAGCTTTTGAACCGTTCCCGCCTTGAGCCTCGTTGAGCCGGTCAGCACCTCGGGACCGGGCACGGGTTCAATGGCAAGATCTGCGCTCTCCCCGATCTTCGACCCTTGGTTGCAGGCAATTGCAATGGTCTTGCACCCAGTTGCCTTGGCGTACACAAGGCCGCCCACCACATAGGGAGTACGACCGCTTGCCGCCAGGCCAACGACAAGATCCTTGTCCGAGAGTCCACGCTCCCGCAGGTCGCTCGCGCCAAGCTCCTCGCTGTCTTCGGCACCTTCGACAGCCTTGATAAACGCCGTCTCGCCTCCGGCAATGAGCCCGACAATCAGATCGGGTGACACGCCAAACGTGGGCGGACACTCCGAAGCGTCGAGTACGCCCAGACGACCGCTGGTGCCTGCGCCCATGTAAAAGACGCGCCCGCCGCGCTCGAGTGCCTCAGCAGCCCAGTCGATTGCTGTGGCAACCTGGGGCAACACCTTCGTGACCGACTGGACGGCACGAAGATCCTCATCATTCATCGTCGTGACGATTTGCAGCGATGTCATCGTATCGAGGTCCATAGACCTTTGATTACGCTGTTCGGTCGTGAATTTTGTTAAATCGAGCATTTCATTCACCTCATCTTTCCTGTTTCTCGATGTAGTTTTGCTTAATGACATGCGTCGCCCGTTCGTAGTCGCTGGCAACGTAAGCAGCGTACAGGGCATCGACAACCATAAGCTGGGCCATACGCGAAGCCATGGCACCGCTGCGGACCAAGGGCTCACTCGCAGCGACGCCGAGCACGGCATCGGCCATGGTGGCAAGCTTGGATGATCCATCTACTTTGGTCACGGCCACAACGGGACAGTTGTGACGTTGGGCCTCGGCGGTGCAGTCCAGCACCTCTTGCGTCAAGCCCGAGTAGCTAAAGGCGATTGCCATATCGCCCTCATGCATGTTCTTGGCACACAAGAGCTGATCATGCCAGTCGTCGTACAGATGGCACTCTTTGTCGACACGCATGAGCTTTTGCGCCAGATCGTGCGCGACCAAACGAGAGGCACCGATACCGAACAGATTGACCGCGCGTGCCCGCTTAAGATAGGCCGCACATCGCTCCAAGACGGTGTAATCGAGCGTTCGCGCCGTCGCTTCGATCGTGCGCACGTTGCTTTTCATCACCTTCCCCACGATACGTTCGACGCTGTCATCCATGGAGATGTCCTCGAGGGCAACGTCTTTCTTGTCACCCAAGAGCGCCAGCTCGGCAATCAGTTCGCGCTGGAACTCCTTGTAGCCCGCAAAACCCAAGCGCTTGCAAAAGCGCAAAATGCTCGAGGGCGAGGAGAACGTGGCATCGGCAAGACCGCGGACGGACAGCCCGACCACCTCGTGCGGATGAGCGCTTACATATGCGATGACATTGCGTTCCGCCGGGCTCGCGCTGAGCTCACGCTCGCGAAGCCGCAAAAGCAATCCGTTTGCCATCTCAAACACCTCCGTTGAGAAGAATTAAAGACCAACGAATGATTCGTACCGGATACAAACAGCTTTTACGGTACATTGTGCCGCATCGTGGCGCACAAAGGGCGAGCGTTCTACCGCTCGCCCCTCAAATCCGACCGCTCGGAAATACGCGCGACACAAAATAATTCAACAAGGTCGCATTATCAGAAACGGGTTTGTTACCGGCTAGCGCCTCGCATGGGCGCCGATCGGCCGAGTCGCATAGCGCACCAACGCCGCTGCCAGCAATACCAACAGCATGGCGGTGACATAGCCCGCAGCATCGAATCCTAAATCGATAACGTCGAAATGCCTGCCGGGAACAAAGATCTTATGTACCTGATCGCCAACGGAGCAGACGGCGCAAAAGAGCAACACGGGCACGCAACGGGAGCATACGCTCCACGGACGCCTGGAAAAGCAAACCACGACCACCGAGGCGAACAATCCGACGAAGAAAAACTCTACGGTATGGGCAACGCGACGGACGTTCGTGCCCACCCACATGCGAATGGAAGCAAGTCGGCCAGACCGGACATTCGAGGCAGCCGAATCGATGCCCCCGGTCATCCCGTTCTCGGTCTGAGCTTCACCCGTGGCATCGGCAGCCTGAACGCCCGTAGCCTGACCCTCCACCACGCGCGCGGTGGACTCGCTCAGCAACGACGTCTCCACCGCATTTTGCTCCGTCAGCACCCAGATGCCCGCCAGCGTTGCAGCGAACAGAATGATCGCGGTCCATCCGATTATTTGTTTTACGCGCGCCAAGGGCCTACCTCCTTTTTTGAATATCAGCGAGTGTAGCCCCAAATGACATCGTCACCGTATCAAAATTTGAATCGCAACAGGAAGCGACAAAGCGGCGCAAACCCCTACCCCGCCTCGCGCATCCAGCGATCGAACGTCCCCACGCACACGCCCAGGCACTTTGCTGCCTGGCTGCGGGTAATATCGCCTGCCTCATAGCTATCGCGTACCAGCTCAAACTGAGGAGGGCACGGCTTGCGAGGTCGACCGAAACGGACCCCTCGCGCCCGCGCCGCCGCAATCCCCTCCGCTTGGCGCCGATGAATATTCTCGCGCTCCACCTGCGCCACGTAGCTCAGCAGTTGTAGCACAATATCGGCAATCAGGGTATTGGTCACATCCGGCGCGCCGCTGGCCCTGGCGCGCGTGTCAAGCAATGGCATGTCCAACACCACAATGGCAACCCCGAGCTCCTTGGTAATGCGTCGCCATTCCTCAAGAATCTCGGAGTAATTACGGCCAAGTCGGTCGATAGAAAGCACCACCAGCACGTCCCCGTCTCCCAGGATGTGCAGCAGCTCGCGATACCGCGGGCGATCGAAGTCCTTGCCGCTCGCATGGTCGGCATAAATATTCGCCGAGCCCACGCCATAGGCGCCCAGCGCATCCAGCTGCCGATTTAGATTCTGATCGCGCGAACTCACCCGCGCATAACCATACACCGTCGCCATCTCATCCCCGCTTTCTTGTAAACCTGCCAAAAAGGGACAGGTTTATTTTGGTAGGTTTTACCTCTCGAATAGCAGGTAAGCGGGCGGCCGAGCAGACGGCAAGGTAGCCATGATCCAAATGCGGAGGGCGGCCCCGAAAGACCGCCCTCCGCTCTCCCGCCATGAGTCGAGATTTGGCTAATGGATAAGCTTAAAGTCCAAGTGCCCACGCGTGGTATTGACGCGCGAGACCTCGATAATCACGCGCTGGCCCAGTTCATAGCGAGTCCCCGTGTCGGCGCCCGTCAGCGTAAGCGCATCCTCGTCGAACTCGAACCACTCGTTGCCCAGACTCTTGATCGAAACCAAGCCTTCGACCTGCGTCAGGTCCAAGCGCACAAAGAGGCCCATGCTGCTGACCCATGAGACCGTTCCGGCATAGCGCTCGCCCAGGCGATCCTCATAGTACTGGGCAATCTTGATCTTTTGCGTCGCATGGCTGGCGGCATCTGCCGCGCGCTCGGCATCGCTGCATGCGCGGCAGATCTGCGGCAGAATGCGCGGCAGCGACTCGCGCCCCTTGCCGATCAGCCGCGGCGTACGGACCAAGGCGTCCTTGCCGCCGAGCTGCTCATAGGCCAACTGCAGTTTGAGCACGCGGTGCACCACCAGATCGGGGTAGCGACGGATGGGACTCGTAAAGTGGCAGTAGCACGGCGCGGCGAGCGCAAAGTGGCCCTCGTTGCGCGGCTTGTACAGCGCGCGCTGCATGCTGCGCAGAAGCAGCGTGTTGACGAGCGGTGCGTTTGCCGTACCGGCGGCAGCATCAACTGCAGCCTGCAGCTCATCGGGACTCCCCAGGGCAATACCGGCAGCACGGCGATCGTCGATGATGCCCAGCTGCGCCAGCGCAACGGCGGCACCGTGCAGGCTATCGGGGCTCGGATCCTCATGCACGCGATAGCAGGCCTCGATATCACGGTCTGCCAGCCACTCTGCAACGCACTCGTTGGCGAGCAGCATGGCTTCCTCGATAAGCGACGTGGCACACGAACGCTCGCGCGCCACAATCTGCACGGGTACTCCGTCCTCATCCAATAGAGCGCGAATCTCGGCCGTGTCAAAATCGACTGAGCCGCGGACGCGACGAATACGACGGCGAAGTTCGGCGAGTTCGTTGGCGGCGACAAGGAAATTGCCGAGGTCGACGTTGCAGCCGCGGGCGGCCTTCTCGCACGCAAGACCGCGCTCAAGCGCCTCCTCGCGCGAGGCCTCAGCAGCCGCAACATCCTCGGCCGCACCCTCCAGCACCCCATACTCCACCGCGCCGGCACGCACCAGCAGCGCCTCGGCGCCGTCATAGTCCATACGCACACGCGAGCGAATCACGCTGGGGTACGGATCGTAATGCCGCACGCGACCCTGCGCATCGAGTTCAATGTCAACGGTAAACGCAAGACGGTCCTCGTCAGGGCGAAGCGAACACAGGTCACAGGACAGGCGTTCGGGCAGCATGGGAAGCACGCGATCGGCCAGATACACCGATGTCGTACGATGGCGAGCCTCAAGATCGATATGCCCGTCCCAAGCCACATAGTGAGAAACGTCAGCGATATGCACACCCAGCTTGTAGCCACCCTCGGGCGTGCGCTCAAGCGAAATGGCATCGTCAAAGTCGCGCGCGTCGACCGGGTCGATCGTGATGACAAAGCGGTCGCGCAGATCGCGGCGGAGCGGGTCCTTAAGCGCCGCGGACACATCGAGCGAAAGCCCCTCGGCCTCGTCCAGCGCGGCCTCGGGATAGCTATCGGTATAGCCGTAACGCGCCATCACGTATTGAACGCCCAAATCGGGCGCGTCATCTCCGCCAATGCGGCGTTCGATCGTCACGGTGCCCGATTCCAGGCGCGTCGGGTAGGTCAAAATGCGCGCGACAACGGCATCACCCGGGTGGACGCCCAGACGATCCGCCGAGGTATCCTCGGGCAGAATGAAGAAGTCGGCCTTCAGGCGCGAATCGAGCGGCTCGATCACACCGAGCGGACCAGCGGTCTGGTACGTACCCACCACGCTTATGGCTGCGCGCTCAACCACGCCTTCGATCACGGCGCGCCGCTCACCGTGCGGGCTGTTCTTAATGCTCACGGCAACGGTATCGCCATCCATGATCTCGCGCTTACCGCGGCCCATAACCTTGTAGTCGCCGCTCTCGGTTATGACATAGGCGCCATGCTCATGGAGCTGCACGCGCCCGGTCAGGCTCGGACGGCGTTCGCTGCGCACCGGCCCGCGCTTATTGCGAGCTCCACGCTTATGCTTGTTATTGCGCCCCATGGCGCCTCCTTGCTATCGATGACGAACTCCAAAGAGTCTACCCAAATGATTCGCTTTCCTGCCGTCCCCTAGAGATCAAAAAAACGGGCCGCCCCATAAGAGACGACCCGTTGGAAGGGATGAATTCCAGACATGCCTACACGCGCAGGTAGCGGCGCATGGCTATGGCAGAACCAAAGAGACCGATAATCACACCGACCAGAATCAGCGCAGCATAGGTCACCAGGTAGTACTGCATCGGCAGGGCAAACGACATCCAGCCGATGCTCTCCTGCAAACGCGGAATCATCAGATTGCGCAGCAGCTCCAGAACGCCGATGGAAAGCAGCGAGCCCAAAATGGCCTGCAGTACGCCCTCGGTGATAAACGGGCCGCGAATGAAGCCGTTGCTGGCGCCGACCAGACGCATAATCGCAATCTCACGACGACGCGCCGTGATGGACAGGCGAATCGTGTTGTTGATGAAGATGAATGCGATAAAGGTCAGAAGGCCAACGAGCACCACGGCGGCGATGCGGATGTAGTTGGTCACCTGGAACAGGCGGCTCACTTCCTCCTGGCCGTACAGCACGCTCGCGTTGACGTCGCCGTCATCCGCGATCTTCTGGAAGTCGGCGTTCTTCTTGAGCTTCTGGGCCGTGCTTTCGACCTTGGACGGATCGTCCATCTCAATTGCAAACGAAGCCGGCAGCGGGTTCTGGCCATCGAGCGCGCTCATGGTGGCGTCGGCGTTGCCCGACATCTTGCTCGTATACTCGGCCAGCGCGTCGTCCTTGTCCTTATAGGTCACGGACTTGACGTTATTCCACGTCTTAAGCTCGGCCTCAAAAGCCTGAACATCGGCCTGATCGGCGTCATCGCTAATGAACGCGTTGATGACAACCTGATCCTCGACGGTGCCGATCACGGAGTTCAGCATCGCAGAGCCCATGATGAACAGGCCGATGATAAACAGCGAAAGGAAGATCGTGATGACGGCGCCGAGCGAGGTAGTCCAGTTACGGAAGAAGTGACTGATTGCCTCTTTGAAGGAGTAGCCCACGTTAGTTGGTGCCATAGTTGCCGTAACCTCCCCTCTCCTGGTCGCGGATAACGTGGCCGCCCTCGAGGGCGATCACGCGACGGTGCATGCTATCGACCATCTCGCGGTCGTGCGTGGCGACGATCACGGTGGTGCCGGTGCGGTTAATACGCTCGAGCAGCTTCATGATGCCCAGCGAGATCGCCGGGTCGAGGTTACCCGTGGGCTCGTCGCAGATCAGCAGCGGCGGACGGTTGACCATAGCGCGGGCGACGGCGACGCGCTGCTGCTCGCCACCGGAAAGCTGGTCGGGCAGCGAGTCCATCTGATCGGCCAGACCGACCAGACGCAGCACCTCGGGCACCTGGCTGCGAATGACGCCCTTGGGCTTGCCGATGCACTGCAGGGCAAACGCCACGTTTTCGTAGGCGGTCTTTTGCGGCAGAAGCTTAAAGTCCTGGAACACGGCGCCAATCTGGCGGCGCAGGAACGGAACCTTGCGGTTCTTGATCTTCATGAGGTCCTGACCGGCAACCAGGATGCGACCGCTCGTCGGCTTGACGTCGCGGTTGAGCGTCGACAGCAGCGTGGTCTTACCCGAGCCGGAGTGACCGACCAGGAAGACGAACTCGCCCGGATAGATCTCAATGTTGATGTCGTCAAGTGCAGGCTTGTTGGGCTGTGCCGGATAGATCTTGGTGACATGCTCCATAAGGATGACGGGCTCGACACCGGCCTGCTTGGCCATCTTCTTGCGGCTGGCCTGCGGATCGATGGGCGCAAACACCGACGTAAAATCGGGGTTGTTGAGCGCGTTATCGAGGCTTGCGACCTCGGCTGCCTGATCGCTCTCGACCACCGGGGCAGCAGGCTGCGTGGGATCGGGAATAGCGGCAAAGAGACCGGACTGCGCAGGCTGAGGAACCGGCGTCGCAGGGGCCATGGGGTCGGGAATGCCGGCCATGGTAGGCTGCGGCGCGGCGGCGCCAGCCTGAGGCTGCTCCACGCGAGCGGTCACGGCCTGAACGGGCTCAAAACCCGCCGTGCCGGAAAGCGCGACATCGCTGGTGGGATTGTAGGCAAAGGGATCGGATGCCGGCTGTGCCTGATCTGCCGGCTGAGCGGGGGCCTGAGCAACAGGCTGGCCCTCTGAATCCGGAGTGGCGAAACGACTGCCCTGGACGCCTGTCTGCGTCTTGGGGGCATCATCGCCCGCACCGGAGGTACGGAAGTGGTTACCCACTGGTGCTCCTTATCGTCGTGCGTTTAAACTACATGAGCGCTTTGTATTTTAGCAGCATTAGCTTTACTGCACATAAGAAGCATGGCGGGGTTTGGGTCTCACCGGCCGGGCGCAGGGTTACCTCCCAAATCGTCCTCGCGCATGGCCGGCATTTGTCCTGCTCCTGCGGAGCTGCGGACAAACGCCGGCCTGCCCTGCGGAAAGATTTGGGAGGTAACCCTGCGCCCGGCCTGCGGCTACTATGGGGCCGACGCACCAACTTGAGATGCTGCGCATACAAAGTTGGAAGGGTCTGAATTGCACTTTGTTGGGATGGGCCCGTTTCCCCATGGGAACTTTGCTTGGCAGGACTCTAATTTAAATTCAGCATAAACAGGGGCGCCCTCTTTGAGGACGCCCCTGTTCTGGCTTGTTTGCGGTTGTCGAAGCGATGCTTTGCCTCGTCTTGCCCTAGGCCAAGAACTCCTTGGTGGTCGCCACGATGTTGGCGGCGTCCAGGCCG
>CAUBMI010000013.1 GCA_958436995.1 uncultured Collinsella sp. | reverse complement strand
GCTCCTCAATCGCAAACGGCTTGGTCAGGTAATCGTCGGCGCCGGCATCGAGCCCAGCCACCTTGTCCATCACGGCATCGCGCGCGGTGACCATAATCACCGGCACATCCTTGTGCTTGCGGATGCGCCGCAGCACTTCCATACCGTTGAGCTGCGGCAACAGTACGTCGAGCAGAATCAGATCGTAGTCGCGCTCCAGCGCCAGGTCCACGGCGGTGCGGCCGTCGGCGGCGTGCTCTACCTGGTAACCCTCGTGCTCCAGCTCGAGCGTCACAAAGCGGGCGATTTTCTCCTCGTCCTCTACAATCAGGATTCGTGCCATACGTGCCCCCGTCTGCGATTACTTGTCGTCGTTGAGATTTTGCTTGATGTCGTCTGCGGCGTCGGCGGCGTGATCCATCAGGTTATTGATGCTGCCGGGTACATCACCGTCGCTGTCGATGCGGTAGCGCATGCCAAAGAACAGGCCAATCAGCATCAGCCATATCGTGGCGCCCCAGGCAAACAGCGCGACGATGGGGATCAGGATGGGAATGTTGAGGATGATCGCATCGCGGCGCGTGGCGATAAACTTGGTGTCCAGACTCAGGCGGAAGAGCTTTTTGAGGTACTCCCACACGCTGTCCATCTTCTTGGAGAAGTCGGTCTTTTCGCTCGACTTTTCGTAAGCGACCTGCGCGGCGACCATCTCGGCAGAGGGCTCATCGACTGGCGCGGACTCGGTGGCGGCATGCGCCGACGTGGTCTGGGTCTTGCCCTGCGACTCGAGCCAAATGATGGCATCCAAAACGTTGCCGTCGGCAGCGTCGAGCGCCGCCTTGGCATCGGTGTAACTCACGTTGCACTTGGTGCGGATGGTTTCAACTTTTTCGAGGTCGTCCATGACCTGTCCTTTCGTTCGATGGGCGCGACGCCGGGCAATTTGCTCGGGCGCGAGCGTTGCGTTCGGCGGTTTGCGTTGCGCCGCCCCGCCCTTGGTCGAACTCTATAGTGCAGGTTATAGATTAAGCGATTCTTGAGCCAAGATTAATGTTGGATGAGTTTTTGGGTGGTGCGGAGGCGGGCAGGGGCAGAAAAGGCAGGTTTTGCGTGGCGTGAAGGAGGGGCGGTCTGATCTTTGGGATAGCTGATAGCGAGGTCTAATACTTTTCCGAGAAGTGAATGAGTGAAAACGGACCCCCGAAGCATCGACACTTTAGAGGTGCCGCTTCCTGCGGTTTCAATGCTGAAATCCCACGATTTTGCCGCCGAAAAATGCGGATGTTTCAGGGGTCCAAAAACAGCCGTTCACTTCGCGGAAAAGTATTAGACCTCAATAGCGGGGGATGGGGTGCCGGTGCAAAACGGCGTCAGAAATGGGGTAAACAAGGCAAACGGATCTAATGGATCAAAAATCACGTTGCAAAAGTATGAAAATATCCTACAATTGCAGCATGAAGTACTTTAGCAACATAGCGGCGATAAGCGAGCTTTCCGAGAGCGAGGGCGTGTTCACCACAGCCCAGGCGGCTCGCATGGACATCTCTCGAGATGCGCTGGCGCACTCATGCCGCGCAGGGCGTCTTGAACGGATATGCCACGGCGCCTACCGGATGTCTGGAACGCAGCGCCGAGACACCGACGAACTCAACGCCTTTTGGAAGCTCACCAATCCCTCCCTTTGCGCGTGGGAGAGAAAACGTCAGTGGGATGGCATCGCCGTGAGCGGTACGACAGCGGCGAACCTGCAGCAAATGGGCGATTTCTATCTGTCCCCCTACAGGATGACCGCGCCCATGCGTATCAATACAAGAAACGAATCCCTTTCTTTTGTAAAGCGCGAGATTGCTGAGCGGGACATCGTTTGGCTCGACGGCCTGCCGGTAACTAAACCCGAGCGCACGCTTGTCGATCTTTGCCTCGATTGCGAGGATCCCTCATTAATTATCGATGCCTATCACGACGCGCTTGGACGTGGACTCGATATACAACGGCTGAAGGATCTTGTAGAGGAGAACTCTAAAACCGCCAAACGACGCGAGCTGATGGCGCCTTTGCTGATGGTACTGAACGGGTAATGCGAAACGGAGGACATGGTGAAGTACAAAACGCCTGCCGCATTGGAGATGGCTGTTAGGAATGCCGCAAGAGAATCACCAATGGATACTAATCGGGCAATCGTCGGTTTCTACTTTCATCGCTTCCTATGTCGCGTTTTTTCAGAAGATGACGGCAGCTTTGTGCTCAAGGGCGGTCAAAGCGTCCTGGCGCGAACACTCGATGCACGTGTCACAAGAGATATTGACTTGGTTGCTCAAGAGGAGAGTCTCGAAGAGGCTATTGTCGATCTGGTGCAGGCTGCTTCGATTGATCTGGAGGATTTCGTTTCGTTCGCCTTTGATCGTGCAGAGCAAATCAAAGAAGAAGATGAGTATCGGTGCGGTGCGAAGGTGTGGTTCACCCCCTTTATGGGAACCAAGAAGCTACAGCCAATTTCAATTGACTTGGTAATTGATGAAGTGCGGGGACTTGAGCCTGAGGTTCTTGCGCCGATCGATCGTCTGAATATCGAGGGGCTCCCAGTCTGCGACTATCGAGTATGCCGAGTGGAGAGTGCCCTTGCAGATAAATTGCTCGCAATGATAGAGATGCATGAGGGCCGTGCTTCATCGCGAATCAAGGATATAGTCGACATCTTGGTGTACGCGAAAACTTGCTTCGTCGATGGGGCTACGCTTGTCGAGAGGGTCGAGAAAGAAGCGTCTGCCCGCAAAGTGGCAATGCCGGAAGAGTTCGTGGCGCCTCTCTGGTGGAAACAAAATGGTTCTGCACAGTACGTAAAGATGGCGAGGCAGGCGGGGGTACTTGATCTCGCGGGGAACATTGCTGGGGCAGAAGAGGTCGTCAATCGGTTGTATACACCGTGCTTTAATCATTCGGCGAATGTGTGCAAATGGAATCCTCAGACCACGGGATGGGAATAGGCTAGATAGTTAAGCCGGCGGCAGAATTAGTTCCTGTCGCCGGCTTAAGACGTTTCTACTGCCTATGCGCTATTCGCAGGTCTGGTCGACCACCTGGGTGACGGCCTTTTTTGCGCCTTCGAGGTCGCGCTGGGCTTGGGCGACAGTGGCCTCGGCTTGTTTCTTTGTCCTTACGACCTCGGCAAAGCGGTTGATGGATTCGCTATACTCGCGTGTGCGCGGGTCGAGCGCCGGCGGGACTTCGATCTCAAACAGGTCGCTAGGACGGATGGCGCGGATGCTGGCTGCTTCAGTTAATGCTTGAATCAGCTGCGCCCCGTGGCCTTCGGTAAGGTATCCAACAATTATCTCCGAAAACACTACGCGCTCATCTTCGGTCATCGTTTGGAATGACGGGCGAATGACGGTGGTGTTATGCGAAGCAACCAGATGCTGCTTAGCGTCATCGGAGCTGACGACGAGCAGGTTGGACGCGCCGTAGCGACCCAGCATGCGCGGCATGACGATATCTCCAGCGCGGAGCTCATAACGATCGAGAACGCTGGGGTCCACCTTTACGAATTTAGAATCCGAGCTATTTTGATTATCTGAAGCATCTACGGGCAGAAGATTGCCGTCCTGAAAATCTTGAGATGAGATTCGGCGCACCTCGACTGCGTCAATGTCGTTCGATGTCGTGCTCTCGCGGGGCATGAATGGCGCGACTCGCGTAAAAGAGTCACCGAGTGTGGCGCTGTAGTTTCGGGTGATGGCGATGAGGCTGATTTTGCCTTTTGAGAGAGCGGCGTGGTGTTGGAGCAGCTCGCGCGTGGCAAAAGTGGACGTTTCGATTGGCGTCGATCTTGGCGTATTGGTATCAATGCGGGCCCAGTCAGGAGAGATAGAAAAGGTGATATCAGAGTAATACGATGTTTTAGTCACATATTGAAAACGCGGTCCGGGCTCAATTGCGCTGCGAAATGCAACGCTGCGATTTCCTGAAGACAGTATGAGGAGCGCGCTTGTCATGTAGGGCCTGGGCTCGGAAAGTGGCAAATAAACGACGCTCTCGATGAGCCCTTCGCGTATCAAAATCGTGCGTGCTTGTTCAGCTTTATCAAGTAAATCGGCGGGAAGTACCACGGCTGCTCGAGTGCGGCCCGAAAGGGCGAGAGCATACAGGCACCAAATAAAAGGACCCCAGTCGCAAAAATCAAGGTAGCCAGGCTCCAAATAATCGATGAGCGCGGCACTGTCTTTTTCGATATCGTGCTTATTTGCGCGGTAGTAGTTTGATGCATCGACAAACACCGGCGCTGCATCATCATCGCTTGCATTCTGCTTTCCGGGTTCAAGCTCACAAATATCGGGCACGCCGTTACCGTTTAGGGTAAAGCACTTAGCGAGATCTTCGGCATCCACAGCGCCAGGCAGACGGACAGTGAGCAGGCGACTGCCTTGTTCCAGGTTAAGCGCGCGCGAGAGGGCGGCGGCGGTGAGGCGTGGCAATGATGATGTAGTTTCACGCATGTATAGAGCCCTTTCTTCTCAGTGGGTTTATATTAGCAGAAAAATATTAAAATTTCTAATGACGAGAACAGCACGCTGTGCTATCCTCGAAGCAATCCAAAGCCAACTCAATAGCAATTGCTTGATACATTCGCTTTGTAGCCTTTAGGCAAACTAAGCAATCGAGCAGGATGATTTCACTTATGAAACTACAGGTTAGATCAATAATCATCGTTCTAGCGTCAGAACATTCTAGAACTTAGAACAGACTTACATCAACCACCTGAAACCGGATAGAAAGAAGCATTCATGAAGAAACGGGACAGTATTTACGAGGCATTCCTCAGTGCGATCGACGAGGATCTCCGCGGTATGTGCGAAGTGAACAGGAAGGCAGAGCTGCCACTTCCGTGTCCGTACTGCGGCGAGAAGAACGTCGAGCGCCTGGCTAAATCGCTCGTTGGCGTGCTGGAAGAGCGCTCGCCCGATATTCCCGGGCTGGTGCCCGAGCAGTATCGAGCCGATGTACACGAGGCCCGCGAGCTTTTGACTGCTGCGACGCTCGCTTTGCTTTCGCTGTATTTTTCCCCGCGCGATAGCTGCATGGGCAGCGTGGCAGCCGTGGTGAGCATGTTTAGGCATGGATGTAATGCGGCTTTTAAGTCAGCTGGCGTTCTCTTGTTTGAGCAGGTTACGACAGGGATGAAGTACAACGTCAAGAAGGATGCCTATATTCCGTCCCCATTCGTGCGCCATATCGATAGCAAAAAGCCTTACGACCGGCTGCACCGCGATGGATCGCGTGGCTTTACGGCGGATGAAGATGATGCCGTCATGTTTTATAAGCGCTACCTCAAGGTGCAACGACGCGTGTTCGATACGAGTCCGCGTTTCAACTTTGAGTTATGCGTCAAACGCCCGTTTGAGGCACTTTTGGACGAACGACACACTTTTTATTACATGGAGGAAAAGATGGAAATCGATTTGGCAACTAAGGTACGGGGGCTTCAGGACCGCTACCTCCTCAACTGCGCTCGGGCCAAGGGATACGACCTGCTCGACAAGCTGATGATTAATGCATTGCTTGCGTATCTGCGCGACGGGACGGTTTCAACTGCTGCTCGCGAGAGTTATCTGGCGCAGGCCGAGCGCCTGATCGGCCACGCGACCAAGTCGTCGCGCTCGGCACAGCTCAATGAGGACGACGGTGTCGATCGCATTGCTTAACAACCACCAACGTCACGGACAAGAAAGGAGCCACGCCATGTCAGTCATCAAGATGTACGGCTACGAGGCCGCGCAGCAAACGGAGTATCAGACCAAGAAGTGGGCGACTAAGGAGGAGATGCAGGCGCTGTCATCCGGCGATGAGCAGCGCGATGTGATCTTGGCGCAAGGTGCCACGGTGGCTTTCTACGAGGGCGACAAGCACTGGGAGACAAGCGTGTCCAACAATGTTTTTGCCTTTGGCGGTACTGGTAGCGGCAAAACAGCGAGTTTCGTTTTGCCCAACCTGCTCAACCACCACGAGTGCTGCTATGTGGTCACAGACACCAAGGGCGAGTTACTGCGCCGCACGGGAAAAGGCTTTGAAGAGGACGGCTACGAGGTAACGGTTCTCGACACCATCAATCCCGAGCAGTCGTCCGGGTACGATCCCCTGCGCTACGTGATGGATGTCGAGGATATCCCCACCACGGTGGCGGCAATCATGGAGGGGATCGATCCTGACAGGCGCAGCTTTAGGAACGACCCGTTTTGGGACAACGCGAACGACCTGCTGCTTCGAGCGATTGTTGGAATCCTGTTCCTCCTGGAGTGCCTTGCTGGCACATTTGCGCCAGGCGGGGATCCTGAGGCTCCGCGCCGCTACCTTAAGATGAACAACGTCTTTAAACTGGCTGCGCTCATCAAGGTTACGGGAGATGGTGAGGGGCGATTCCCGTTGGACTACCTTGTAGAAGAGGTAGAGTCCAGGGAGTTTCTCGATAAGTATGGTGCGGAGAACGCTGATCTGTATGGCGTTGAGCAGTATCGCGATTTTCGAGGTGCGGCAGATAGGACGCTTAAGAGTATTCTGATCACGCTCAATGCAACTATCTCGCGGCTTAAGACGCCTCAGCTCATGCGCGTTTTTGAGAATGACGAGATGCGTCTTGATCGTATTGACGAGGGCAAGCGCGTGATCGATCTTAAAGTGAGCGACAACGATTCGGCTAATGCATGGCTTGCGAACGTTGCCCTTAAGCAGCTGTTTAACCTTGCCCAGCGCCGTGCCGATGCCAGCCCCAGCGGCCATTTGCAGCGTCGCGTGCAGTTTGTGCTCGATGAGTTTCCCAATGTGGGACGCATCCCCGATTTTGAGCGCAGCATTGCGACCGTGCGCAGTCGCGGCATTAGCTTTTTGATGTGTGCGCAATCGCTGAGCCAGCTCGATGTCGTGTACGGCAAATCAACGGCGCTTACCATCCTCGATAACTGCGATAGCTTGGTTTATATGGGTGGCGGCAGCAACATCGCGACGCAGAACTACATAAGCGAACTGTGTGGCGAGTCGGTTTTGGGCACCAAGTACGTGGGCGCCGAGCGCACTGCCGTAGATGTGCGCGGTTGCGTGATGACCCCAGGCGAGGTTGGGCTTATGCCTCGCACCGATTGCCTGGTCAAGGTGACCGGCATGCGTCCCTTCCGCGCCAAGAAGTACTTTTGCGACGACCATCCCAATGCAGCTAAGTGGCTAAGGGATTAGTCCCTGCAGCTTTGTGTATCCCATCTTGCATATTTTGTCGCACGGCTTCCGTTAGCCGTAAGCCGTGCGGTCCAGTTTTTGCCTCCTTACCGATTCCGTTTAGAAGGGAATTGCCATGTCCGTTATGTATCGTGAGCCCAGCATCATCAAGAAGTCCAAGGACGGCCGCGTTGCCGCCGTCGATATGGCAAGCGAGCTGCTTAACAGCCGCGTGCTGCTGCTGGAGGGCGAGGTCAACGATGTGACCTGCAACGGCCTTATTAAGTCCATGCTGGTGCTGGAACATCAAAGCGCGGCCGAGCCCATCACCCTCATCATCAATAGCCCGGGCGGCAGCGTTACGGCGGGGCTGGCGCTCATCGACACCATGCAGTCGCTCGATTGCCCCGTGATCACGGTGGGTGAGGGCGTCGTGGCCTCGATGGCCGCGGTGATCTTGGCCTGCGGCGACCACCGCCAGGTGTACCGCCACACGCAGGTGCTCATTCACCAGCTAATGGGCGGCACGGGCATGGCGCAGCAGACCGATATCGAGATTGTGGCCCAGCATGCGGCAGCCATGCGTGCCGAGCTGGACGAGCTACTGGCCGAGCACGGCAACCTGAGCGCTCAGGAGTTCCATGAGCTCACCGAGCGCGACTGCTGGTGTAACGCCAAGCGCGCCCTAGAACTGGGCCTGGTGGACGAAGTGATTGCGCCCAGCAAGAAAGCGCTCTAGTGGGGCGCATGCCTTACAAGCACGTTAAACAGGGCGAATGAGCACGTAGTTGAACAGCCAGAAAGAGGTTGAACATGAGCAGGATTTGGGATGTCGACGGTATTGAGTGGGAAGATCTGCCCACCGTGAGCGACCTGCTGTGCGCTGCGGACACAAAGATCCTGGCACGCGAGGTTGCCCTGCGATACGGCGGCAAGCCGGGCGGCTGCGGCCGCGGCGATAGCGATCGCGGCCTAAAGCGCGCCCGCCGCAAGCTCAAAAAGCTGCGCAAGATTGATCCCGAGCCCAGCGACAAGATCGTCCTGTTGCCCAAGCACGTCATCAATCGCCGTGGTGCAGGTCGCAGCTTTGGCCATTACGATGTGAGCCCGTGCGCCTTTACGCGCGACGGCGTGCAAAGGCTAGGGGAAGATGCGCTTGTCGATGTGTATTCGTGGGAGTTGCTCCCGCTGGGCGAGGAGTCCGCGAGCGTTATGTTGGGCTATCGCGTATGGCTCGGCGGCGAGTGGGACCTATGCGAGCGCTACCGCTTTTTGGCTGCGGTATGCGCGAGCGTGCTGAATTGCATCCGGGAGGAAAAGGAGCTGCGCAGGTATCTTGAACAGGGCGGTGCTGCTCCCGATATGGACGAGGACGATACGGTTGAGGGCATCCGCAGCGACGTGCTATATCCCGAGGAAGTGTTCAACGCAAAGCTTGGCGGCTATTGGGACGAGAGCCTGGGACTCGACCTGCCCTGGAAAAACGAGCATCGGCAGACCTGCGTGCGAATCGACAGAGCTATCGATGACCTGTTTGCCGATGAAACGAAGCGTTGCGCTGCGGCGCTTGGGAAAAAGCTTGAGCGCGGATATGAGGAGCGCGGTGAGCAACCGGACGAGGATTTGCTGAACGGGATGTCCTTGTGAATGGTTGCTTGCAGTCCGATAAAAATCTGTCCGGACGAAATGATAGAACGATAGCGTAAATGGCACCCGTACTTTAAGGAGTTAACAATGGAAATCGCCTATAAGGAACTGTTTCGTGTAAACCGTCCTATCTGTGGTCCTGGACCAGGAGGTTTCTTCATTAAAAGATTCAAGGAAAGCGGCTACAGTGAGGCTGAATTAATCGATCTAATTACGGAGATGGACTTTTCTCCGGATGGACGAGGCACGAACATTGGTCTGTACAAGAAATGCGGGATAGTTAAGTGGGCGGTTGAAAAGACATGTTATACGGATTGGAGCCCCACCGTCATTGGCTTGGTCTTAACAGTTGCAACCGGCTTTAAGGTCTTTGGATGGGCTAATCAAAAAGCAATACCCTTTTTCGGTAACTTGAATGCATCTCTGTTTCCGGCGGCTGTTCTAGTTGGCTTACTGGTGTATTCAGTCGCTAGGTTTCAATTTGAGCTAAAGAAGACAAGGCTGCTGTGTGCCCTGGATCATATTGAGACTATTGAGGAGGCAAGGCAGGATTGTAAGGCTAAGTAAGTTCGCGAACATGCGAGAATGGTGACCGTACCATTGAGGGAAATTGTATGCTAGGGGCCGCGGTCGTGGATAAACAGATTAAATCAAGAGAGCGTGTCGTCGACCATGGTGAGGTATTCACCAACGAACGCGAGGTTAATGCAATGCTCGACATGGTAGAGGGTGAGTGCGAGCGCATCGATTCCCGGTTCTTGGAGCCGGCCTGTGGCGATGGTAACTTTCTTGCTGAAGTTCTGCGCCGCAAGCTTGAGGTCGTGAAAAGGCGCTACGGCAGTTCATCTATTGACTACGAACGACATGCGTTTGTGGCGGTTTCCTCTCTCTACGGCGTGGATCTCCTGTCTGACAACGCTGCAGCCTGTCGCAAGCGTCTTTTTGAGCAGTTCATCGGAGAATATGCCAAGGTGGCGAAAGGTCGCGTCAACGCCGCATTCTTAGATACAATCCGCACTGTGATTGATATGAACATCCTTTGCGGTAATGCTCTCTCGATGCGTCTTGTGGACGAGAGTCAGGAAGATACCGACGAGCCAATCATCTTCTCTGAGTGGTCTTTGGCGATGGGGGATAGGGTCAAGCGCCGCGATTTTCGCCTTGACGAACTTCTTGAGGGGCAGCGGCAGCAAATGAGCCTTTTTGGTTCTTCTGGCTCTCCTTCGTCGGAATGGGAATACGACGAAAGCGTTAAGGCATACATTCCTCTGCCGATTCGGGAATATCCTTTGACGAGCATTTATCAGATAGGAGCTGCAGCATGAGTGGATTATACGACACAACGTACAATCCTGACGTCTTGTCATGCCTCGCGAATCTATCGAGCGATGAGGTTTTTACCCCGCCCGAGATGGCCAACCAAATGCTAGATATGCTTCCGAAGAAAATCTGGTCGGATCCGGAAGCCACCTTCCTTGATCCATCCTGCAAATCCGGCGTCTTTCTTCGTGAAATAACCAAGCGCCTCATCGAGGGGCTGCAGGATGATTATCCCGTTCTCGATGAGCGCCTTGAGCATATTCTCAAGAAGCAAGTCTACGGTGTCGCACTTACAGAGCTGACGGGCTTGTTGTCTCGTCGCAGTGCATATTGTTCCAAATATGCTAACAGTCGCTATTCAGTGGTGGAATTTGATAGCTCTGACGGGAATATCAGGTACGGACGTTGCGAACACAAATGGCTTAATGGCAGGTGTCGGTATTGTGGTGCCTCGGAGAAAGAGTACAAACGCGATGCCGAACTTGAAACCCATGCGTATGAATTCATCCATCAAGATAATCCAGGGGAACTGTTTCCTATGAAATTCGACGTAGTAATTGGCAATCCTCCTTATCAGTTAAGCGATGGCGGCAATGGCGCCAGTGCGATGCCGATTTACCATAAGTTTGTCCAGCAGGGCATGAAACTAAGCCCCCGCTATTTAACGATGATCATTCCCGCGAGGTGGTATGCCGGCGGCAGAGGATTAGATTCGTTTAGAGCTGAGATGTTGCATGACGACCGCATCAGGGAGCTCCATGATTATGTGAATGCGTCAGATTGCTTTCCCGGTGTCGAGATTAAAGGCGGTGTCTGTTATTTCCTTTGGGATCGAGACCATAGGGGGCTTTGTCGTGTCTACTCGCATGACGGTAACGACGTCTCGATGGATGAGAGGCCATTACTGGAGGACGGGATGGAAACCTTCATTAGGAGTTCAAAACAGATATCCATTTTAAAGAAGATACGCAGCATGCAGGAAAAGCCGCTTTCGGAAGAATTAAACGCGGGCCGTTACTTTGGGTTCCACACTCGCGCCCTATGGAACGGTACCGACGGTTCTCTCCAGACCGCTGACGGATCTTCGTCATATCCAGTTAAAAAGAACAAGACGGGCGCGTTCGCGACTAAGGTGTATATCGCGCATGGCGAGTGCTGGATTGAACAGAAGAATGTCACGCGAAACGCCGGCGATGTCCAAAAGTACAAGGTTCTTATTCCGCGAGCCGGCAATCCCGGTGGCACAATTCTCGGAAAGCCGAAACTTGCTGAACCGGGGTCATGCAGTTCGAACACATATAACGTTTTTGTTCTTGGTGCATCTGCTTCTGAGGCAAATAACTTAATTCAGTATCTGAAGACGCGTTTCGTTCGATATCTTGTTGCAACCAGGACGGCCACGCAGGATATGGCTCCGAAGGCGTTTGAATTCGTTCCGGTCCAAGACTGGAGCCATGCTTGGACTGATGAAGAACTATTTGAAAAGTATGGGCTAGACGAGTCTGAGATAGACGATGTGTGCAGCTCGATTCCCGGAATGGAATAGCTATGCCTACGCAAGATTTCTTCCCTCAGCGCCCTGACGCCCATCCGGCCATCTATGCCTATTCCGATACTGATCCCAACCACAAAGGAATCCTGAAGGTCGGCTATACGGCCAAGGACGTTGAGCAACGCGTACGTGAGCAGTTTCCCGTACTGCAACCTGAGAAAAAGCCATACAAAATCGAGTTTGCCGAGTCCGCGATGCGCGACGACGGCACTTTTTTCCTAGATCATCCCGTCCATGACTGGCTCGAGGCCCACGGCTGCGAAAACATCAATGGCGAGTGGTATCGCTGCACGCCCGACCAAGTGCGTGCCGGCTGGATCGCCGTGCGCGACCGCACCGAGAACGACGAGGCGCGCGACCAGGACTTCAGCATGCGACCTGAGCAGGCCGAGGCCGTGCGTCGCACGCGTGAGTACTTCGAGTCTGTGACCGCCGAGGGTTCGCAACGCACGCCCAAGTTCCTCTGGAACGCCAAGATGCGTTTTGGCAAAACCTTCGCCACATATGAGTTGGCGAAGTCGATGGGCATGAGGCGCGTCCTCGTGCTCACGTTCAAGCCCGCTGTGCAGAGTGCCTGGCAGGAGGACCTAAACCGCCATGTCGACTTCGAGGGCTGGCAGTTCGTCAGTCGCGGCGGCAAGCAATATGAGGACTGCGATCCCCAGCGCCCGATCGTCTGCTTTGGCTCGTTCCAAGACTATCTCGGTCGAGATTCCAACGGAAATATCAAGGCCCGGCACGAGTGGGTGCGCCTAGAAGACTGGGACCTCGTGGTGTTCGACGAGTACCATTTCGGAGCATGGCGGGAAACGGCCAAGAAGCTCTTTGACTCGATCGACGAGGACGAGGAGAAGGCCGTCCATGAGGAGGTCAAGGTCACTGGCAACGAGCAGGACGAGACGTGGCTGCCGATCGTCACCAAGTACTTCCTGTTCCTATCCGGAACCCCGTTCCGCGCACTCAACAGCGGCGAGTTTATCGAGGAGCAGATCTTCAACTGGACTTACTCTGACGAGCAGGAGGCCAAGGCTAACTGGAACCCCGCCGACGGTGATAACCCGTACGCATCGCTCCCGCGCATGGTCATGCTCACCTACCAGATGCCGGAGGAGATCAAGCGCATCGCGCTGAACACCGAGACGAACCAGTTCGACCTCAACGTGTTCTTCTCCGCAGAGGGGGAGGGCGAGGACGCCCAGTTCAAGTTCAAGGACCACGTCCAGATGTGGCTCGACCTCATGCGCGGCCAGCACATGCCGGCCACAAAGGACGAGCTGAAGCTGGGCGAGAAGCCGGCCATGCCGTTCTCCGATATCCGCCTGCTCAACGTCCTGGGGCACACCCTGTGGTTCCTGCCGAACGTCGCGAGCTGCTACGCCATGGCCAACCTCCTCAAGGAACGCCAGAACACCTTCTATCATGACTTCAAGATCAACGTCTGCGCCGGTGCCGCCGCCGGCATCGGCCTGGACGCCCTGCCGCCCGTGCAGCGCTCGATGCGCGAACCGCTGGAGTCCCGCACGATCACGCTCTCATGCGGCAAGCTGACGACCGGCGTCACGGTGAAACCGTGGACGGGCGTGTTCATGCTCTCCAACGTCAAGAGCGCCGAGACCTATTTCCAGACCGCGTTCCGCGTGCAGTCGCCGTGGACGGTCAAGGACGACGACGGGCGCACCCAGATCATCAAGAACGAGTGCTACGTATTCGATTTCGCGCTCGACCGCGCCCTCACGATGGTCTCCGATTACTCGACGCAGCTCGCCACCGACCCCAAGAAGGGTCCGGAGCAGAAGGTCGACGAGTTCGTCAAGTTCCTGCCGGTGCTCGCCTATGACGGCAGCAGGATGAAGGAGATCAGCGCCGCCGAGGTATTGGACATCGCCATGGCCGGAACGTCGGCGACGCTCCTCGCGAAGCGCTGGGAGTCCGCGCTGCTGGTCAACGTCGACAACGACACCCTGCGCCGCCTGCTCGCAAACGACGAGGCTATTAACGCCCTCATGAACATCGAGGGCTTCCGCAGCCTCAACGATGACATCAAGACGATCATCAACAAGTCCGAGGCCGTCAAGAAGGTCAAGAAGGAGAAGGGGGAGAGTCTTACCCCGAAAGAGAAGAAGGAGCTCACCGAGGAGGAGAAGGAGTTCAAGAGCAAGCGCAAGGAAATCCAGACCAAGCTGATCAAGTTCGCGACCCGAATCCCCGTCTTCATGTACCTCACGGACTACCGCGAGGAGACGCTGCACGACGTAATCACCCAGCTCGAACCTGGGCTGTTCAAGAAGGTCACCGGCCTGTCCGTCGATGACTTCAACCTCCTCGTCGGTCTGGGCGTCTTCAATGCACCCCTGATGAATGACGCGGTCTACAAGTTCCGACGCTACGAGGACGCGAGCCTTGTCTACACCGGTGTCAACAAGCACGCCGGCGAGCGCGTCGGCCTGTACGACACGACGCTTTCCGAGTACGACTACCTCGCCGCGAAACAGCAGGAGTCGATGATCGCGCCGGACGGCTCTGCCATCGACCTCACCAGCGCCGAACCCGTCACGCGCCCCGTCGAGCAAATTGGGAAATTTCCTGTCGTCCAAAAGGTTGCTCAACAAAAAGTTGTACAGCAAACGGAGAAACCGAAAGCATCGGCGGAGCCTGTGTCGACCACTGTGTCGACCAAAACGGATTGGGTCGCGGACGTCCTCACCAACCGCGGTATCGAATTCGTCGACAAGCGCGAGAAGTCCGGTGCCTTATGGGCACTCGGCGGCGTCGAGCTCGCTCCGGCGATGGGGACGTTGCGCGACCGCGGCGCCGACTTCACGTTCAAGCCGAGCGGCGGCAAGGCAACCAAGTTCAAGGAGGCCTGGTATCTCACCGGGTATCCCGATGAACTGAACGATGACGTTGCCGAAGAAACTCCGGCGATCGACTACAGCAAGGTCGTTCCGGGCTATCGCGTTATTCACAAGGGCCTCGGCGGGGGAACGGTCAAGCGGATCAATGGCGGCTTGATCTCAGTTGCGTTCGATGACTCCCCGAATCGTCAACGTGCATTTACGTTTCCTGGTGCATTTGAGCAGGGGCTTTTATCTCATGCGGCGATGGCCGAATCAGACGGCCCGATTTGTCTTTAGATAGATATATCACTGTTAACTCGCTGAAGGAGCTTTTGGGATGGATGAAAGAACAACTCGTGGGCTAGCGTTTAAGCGGCGTGATAGCGAAGGTAATGTTACTGCCTTTCGCAATACAATAACTTCTAAATTAGGAATGACTGACTTGCAGGGGCTGTTGATTGGCAAGAGCGGGGAGTTTACTGAAGCGGTTGAGGCCTTTGAAGTCGAGGGGTTCGCACGCGATGCTTTGCTAAAAATACTCCTGCCAGCATCAGATTTAACGCGTAAAGTCAGGCTTGCAAATGCGATCGGTGTTCCATTTTCGGTTTGGATTCATGGAACGGACGACAAAGGGATTATTCGAGCCATTCAACTGGATGTGGACGAAGAGCGTTTGGGCGGTGTAAAGGTGGTTACAGAACGCCTGTGCACAGAAGATAGATTTATAGAATGGTGGGCTGAAAAAAAGAAAACGCCTCAGACAAAAAGATTTAGAAAACAGTATATTCAGAACAGTTATTTTGACAAACTGCTTGAGAGCCATGGCATGGTGTGGGGCGGCAATATCGATGGAGCTATATTCGCGCCGGACGGCAGTGTTGAGGCGATTGTCGAAATAAGATGTACGGAGAAAAATCCAATCGAGACTTATGATCCATCTCGTTATTACAAGGAGGATACGTTTACATGGCAACCCGTTCTTAAGTTGTCGAGAGATTTGGACATTCCGTGTGTATTGCTGACATTTAAAAAGGAATATAAGGATGGGGAGACGGGGGTTCTCGGGATTGCAGGCGTTCTCGGCAATGACGATAACGGACTTAAATACCTAGACGCTAAGCCTCCTTGCAATAACTTAGTTCATTCAGCTGACGAGGTTCGAAGGTTTGTGCTGGATATGAAGATGGCCCACGCGCAACTAAAGTAACCTTGATTGGGCACGGGCCAAGGTGAACTCCGGAATGGACGAGCTTCTACGATTCTCGGACTAGTAAGTTTGGTTGCCTCGCGGTGCCCTGCGGTTCGCTCCGGCGTCACATTCCCTTATCCTCTGTGCTAAAAGATCGTCTACCGGCTACTGTCTGGGTTCATGTTTAAATTAAATCGGGGATTCGTTGTAGTCGTCTGCCTCTCCTTTGTTAATGGCGTTGCGTCCGAGGAGCGATCATTTCTGTCGGATAGGCAATCCCAGTAACCGGATAAACCGGGGATGGGGAGATGCTCAATTGTTCTCGCGCTCTTCTTTCTGGTCTTGTCAGCCTCTAGCTCTAATGAGATGACGGAGGCAACCAGATCGAATTTAGAGATTGACCATCCGTTATCCGATTTGCGACAGTGACCCGCATTCTTTTTTGCGAGTTTGTCCAAGAGCTCTGGAAGGGTGCCTAGTTGTGCTGACTGGGTCGTGATGTCGACGATTACACTGCCATCCTCTAGCGAACCGTTCCAAATAACGGGATGAGGATAACCGCACGCTTCAGGCGTTTGAGTGCTAGGTTGGTTTTTGGGCCGATTGATTGCCTTGAGCCACTCTTCGTAAAGTGCTTTCGGCACGAGAGGGGACCGTTGATAATAAGGTCCAAGGGTGTGGTCAACGGCATTGGCTAGTTCTTGAAAATATAGCTGTCGCTTTTTGTTAGTAGCCATCGGGTTGTGCCCGTCTTTCCCGCTGACAGTATCTGCTTTGCGTCTTAAATTGACGGCAGTTGCATGGGGCGGCTTTTTACCAAGCTTGAGTTTTGTATTACTTGCGGGATTGCAGTACATGCCCGTTTCGTTGTCGTATCTAGAACAATACTTGCTATTGTTGCCAGCTGGGAAAAAGGGTTTGTTGCATGTGCTGCATTTTGTCGGAAGTGCCCCGGATCGCAGGGCTTCGCATAGTAGATGCGCATAGAAAACCGAGAATGATTCCGGAAGAAAAGAATGAATCAATGAGTGGGAGCGGTCTATCAAGTGCTGGAAATGGAGGGCTTCTTGCATTGCGTCGCTGTCGTTGATGTTGACAACAAGGTACTTTCCGTCATTTACGATAAACCGCATGATGCCGATTGTGTTTTCGCCGTTCCTCGATAACTCCACCTTGTTGTAGAGCCTGTTCTGAATCAGGTTGAGTGCCAGAGAGTTGAGGCTATTGAGGTCCTGGACCATTGGGCCGGCGATTGCATGTTTCGTGCATTTTGAGGACGTTAGTTCCCCAAAACGGCGAATTTGATTAGCGACATCCAGGATGGATTCTCCGGTAGAAAGCAGCTTCGCGAATAATGAAACGTAGCTGCTGAGGTCATCCCGATAAGAAGGTTCGTTTATCTTCTTGGATAAGCTAAGACAATCAATGATGATGTCGCCAAGAACGGCTACTGCCAACTCATGGATATCGATGGCTAGTTGGTTATCAACTAATTGAACGTGGAAGTGCGTCTTATAAAACTCCCTTTTAGTTTCTGGCGTTTTAAGCGCCAGCGGGTGGTGGACAATTGAGTGCTCGCCTCCGCGAGCGAGCTCGGGCCTTCTATTTAGGTCAAAGACCATTTCAATGTAACTGGCCAGATTAGGTGCAACGGAATCGTCGGCATCGTTACTGCTTAGTAACTCAAGAGCCGGAATAGTAACTCTCGCGATGTTCCCACACTCTATTGCCCAAAGAGAGAAAACCTTCGAGGGCAAATAGGCATCGGGTATTTCATCAAGATAAACTGAATCGATGCACAATGAGCAAGCATTGAAGAAGAGCTGGTAGATACCGTCCGAATAGCCGCCGCTTATTGCGGAATCAAGCGCTTGTTTGACTGCCTCCGCGAGCTCATGCGTTATATCTGCCTTTTCGATACGGCATTTGTCGAGGTCATCGCCTGCGTCAATTATTCTCGAACAAAGCGGAGGAAAACACGTGGCACCTTTTTTATTATCTGAGCCTTCGAGATATTGAGCTTCTAGAATGTGCTGTATTCGCCGTAGCGAATTAAAGATACGGTGTGGAACGGGCACTGAATGGGCGTTACGATATTCGGCATACCAAGAGGACATTTCGTTAAAGAACTTCTCAAGATCAATTCTTAGGAATTCGTTTAACAGCTCTTTTGCAGACCAATGCTGTTCGAATTCCGCTCCTTCACATTCTTGATCCTTATCGGGTTTTGCGTTTGTCAGTTGTTTGCAACAGAGATGCAAAGAGGTATCTCTGTCAAACCGAATGAAGCTAGCCCTAACACGCCAGGTCAGAGCTATTAAATTGGCACCTTGCATATTTCTTAAACCAGCACAACTTTCAAAATCAAATATACTTTGTGCCATTGTGCCACTTTGCCGTGTTCAATAGGAGTCGAGCAAGAAAGAAGTCCAAAGGAGGACGGAAAATGTTCGACGGCACCCTGTTTGAACTGGTTAATTCCACCAAGCGCGATGAGCTTGAAGATATCGTTTGCGAAGTTATGACCATCTGTGATGAGCTGAAGGTGGGTCTTTCTGAGGAGCGCGGGCTCGGCTTCTTTGAAGACTGTGCCCGTCAAAGCGCCTATGAGCTCATGCTCGACAATTGTCGTGACGAGCTTGCTCGTCTGGGCTTTGAGCTCGAGTGGGGCGTTGAGGACTATCCGGTGGTCTCGCCGGTCCGTTCGGTTTCGCTTGCGCGGATCTCAGCGCATGACGCCGTTGGCGTCGAGTATTCGAGTCGTAATGACCTCGATATAGCTTGTTAGTCATTCTTTCTTCGTAGGCGGTCAAGCCGACCTGCTGTTTTATCGGGACTTCTAAGCAGTCCCGTTCTTTACGCCAATCACCCCAAAACTCAATCACCAACCAATCGGGTCTCTCTGAAAGGAAGATCATGAATACTTCTATTCAAAATGTGTCCGTCTCTCACAAGTCGAGCATCACCAAGATTGCCGAAGGCGCGTTGCTAATTGCTGTCGCGGCGTTAGCTGTGAACGGCATCATTTCCTTTACTGCACCGTCGTACATCTGGAAAGGTGAGATTCCTATGTTCACGCCTGACCTGTTCGATCATCCCTACGAGGCTCCAACGGCGGAGGATATTGTGTCGGGAATGGAGACGCTTGACCGGGTGTCGATGGCCGCGGCCGTGCTCGTTGCTCTGTATCCTGTATACCATGCCATTTGGTGCCTCTGCGCAGGTGCTGGGTGCAATTGCAAGGCACCTGTGTTTTGCGGACGGATGTCGCGCCGCTTTGGCTCGTTGAGCGCCTGTTCGCTTTTGGCCGTGCTTGCCGTATGTCGTGGGTTTGAGTGCTATATCGACGGCGGGGTCACGGGGGACAAACTCCTCATGATCGTGGGCCTTTTCCTCATGGTGACATCGATTGCGCTTGTTTCTGGATGCGTCCTGGCGTGCATTGTCAAATGGTATGAGCTCAAAGGTCCTGGGCGCTATCGTGGCGACAAAGCCCTTATCGCATGGTTCGGCCGCGCGGATGCCTTGCTGGACCGCGCAAGCTCAAACATGGTGTTGCTGTATGGTGCCGAGATGCTTGCCTGCGCGGCATCGTTGATTTTTGGATATGGCATCGCTAGCGCTATTGCATCCATCATTACGATTACATTAACCGCCTGGGGCATTGTGCTCGCCATCATCTTTATCCCTCTTTGCATCGGCTGTGTCTTGGCTAGCTCGAAGGACTAGAAGAGTGAATCTGTTCGCGGACACGTAGAAAGCCGCGGCATCAAGCTCAGTCTTGCTTTTCCGGGTCATATCCCTTTGTATACACGGTAAAGCTGAGGTCATCGATCGTTCCGGTGCTGTAGATGCATGCGTCGGGCGTGCTCCATGTGTCTTGGACGGTCGGGTCAGTCCAGACATATTCGGGCCCATCGATTCCAAGCAATGGAATGGGCCTCGCCACGTGGTCGGCGTTATTTATCTGTACAATGATCTCCAACAACATGTGCAGTTTTACATGCCATGAGCTGTATGGATGCTCATCTGGCCCCTTGTAATCCAGTGTGCACTTTGATTGTGGGCTTTCGGCGAGCTGGCTCAAACATTCAAAAAGCGTCGGGTACTCGGCTCCAGGAAACTCGACTTGTACATACCGATTGCCATCGCGGACAAATCCGTACCACAGCACGGGGTATGGATACTCGAGCCTATCCGGCCGCTTGATTTTCGCTCTACAATTGGGCTGGTTGACGATAGACAGCCACGTCCTATAGAGCTCATCGGAAATGAGGTCGTTCGCTTGGTATGCTGGGCCAAGACCATCGAGGACAAAGCTGCCGAGGCGCTCAAAATAGTGGGCACAATCCGTTAGGCCCTTTTCATATGCCGTTTCGGTCTTTCTCTGTATATTAAGCGCGACATCGCGGGGCGATTTACGACCAAGATGCTTCTTGGCGTTAAAGCGCGGGTTGCAATAGAGCTTGGTCGCCGCGTTATATCGATCGCAGTACTTGCTGTTAGGACCGGTCGGAAAAAAGAGCGAACCGCAGGTTTGGCATGCTATCGGCATAATGCCGCACAGCAGCAGCTCGTGAAGGATGCGGGCATAAAGGCTTGCAAAGGACCATTCCTCTTCGGTGAAGTAGAGCTCTCCTGCCTTTGAAATAACGGCTTGAAGCCCAACGAGCCTATTGAGGTTTTCCTGGTCGTTAAGCTCTGCATGCGTATGGAAGTCTCCATTTGCGAAGATCTGGTTCTCGCGCATAGCTTCGAGATAGTTTTTACGAAACGCCTGCATAAAGGGGGCGCTGTTCATGCGCTTTATTCCATTCAAATGCTCTTCGAGCTTTTGGGCCGTTTCGTTTCCGGGCAAGTGTTTTTTGGCTGCGTATACAAAAGCTTCGCCAAAGCGGATGATTGCCGGCAGCTGCTCATCGAATAATCGAAATTGTCGCGGGTCGCTTGTTTTGATGGCGGCTGGGAAAAACTCTTCGTTTTGCGCGAGCAGGCTAGGTGCCTCGGTGTTTTTAAGCAGCGGGGTAAGCTCCAGACATTCCTGATAAAAAACAATGAGAAGCGCTCGAAAGAGATCGATATTGGTGCAGACGCAAGCTGTTTCTATCTGAGATTTCGCCTTGGGAAAGTTGCGTATAGGATTGTCGCGGTCATACGGCACCGGTGCTGTTAGATTGGTCTCGCCGTTGGTAGCGTTAATGCTCATGTCGTTCGACTCGAGCTGGAGATAGGAGCTGAAGAGGGACGCCATTTCTTGCTTGTTGAGTTGGTCCGATGTTGTAATCACCGCGCGGTACAGGCGGTTGATCTCGTCGCACTCAATAGCGTTGTTGTTCATCCAGCAGCTGTAATAGCGATAGTCGGGAATCGCCGTGATGTTCATGACACACTGTCTACAGACATTTTTAAGGAGATATCTGGCCATGCCGGAAATCTCTCCGTGTGCATGGCTTGTAATGGCTTTGTCGAATATCGGAGCAAAGAAATCGAGGTCGCGTTCCTTTTGTTTTTGAAGGTTGATAGCGATTTCAGCTTCGTTCAATTCTGCTTGGGTGGGCTCTTGGTCGGGATCGTCTGGATCGAGCCGATCGTCATAGTCTTGCTCGGCTACACAGTCTATCGAAGCGTGTTGCGCATGGTGGAGAGCAGCAGAGGACTGGCGCATGGCGTTCTGCAAATCAATATAAAAGCGCTGGTTTGCTCGCTTACGAAAGTGCCCCCCGATTTCGTTGAAAAGCGAGCTTAAGTCGACGCGCAATAGGTCGTTGGCTATGGAGACGAGACTCCATGCGCTTGCATTGCCGGATGTGTTTCCGTCGCCGGCACAATCAATCTCCGGCGTCCTGTTAAGAAGTAGCATACGGGGATTGACAGGGGAGCGAAGAAAACCAGCCTCAAAACCCCAGCTAAATGCCTCTTTTTCGGACTTAGGCATTGATGCTCCAAACAGCCAAAATTTAAAACGCGATAAAAGTCATATTACGCGGCTGTTTGCGGCTGTTCAATGGAGTCAAGCGAAAAGGGTTAAAACCAGGGAGGCCGTTATGTCCGATCGCATCGAGCTCAACGAAGGAAACATTGATGTATGCGAGCGCGAGGTTATCGCTCTTCGCGAGATTATCGCCGCCGCCATGGGTCGCTTGCATCAGATGCGCAGGCAGTGCGAGCGAGGCTACGCGTCTTCGGAGGATTTCGAGAATGCGTTGGATGTTTACGGAGTGATCCGTGGGCGAGTCGATGAGCTTGACCAGCTTGGTTTCGAGTTCAGATGGTCGTCAGTTCCCGATGCAGGGATCGATGAGTGCGTCGGGCTCGAATGGATTGAGGACGACAGCTCTCCACGAGATCGCGGTTTCGATATCGCTTGTTAGTGTGCCCGCACGACTTGGTATCAATGTGGGCGAACAATCTCTAATCGGAGCCGACTAGAGGCTGCATCCTAGTTGCCGGCGATTCCGGTTTGATTTCTGTTGAAAGGAAAACATGAACACTTCTATTCAAATTTCGTCCAGCGCCGTTGAGCCTGCGTCCCGCACCGCCAAAGACGAGGTCGTCAAACTCGTGCAGGGCGCGCTGCTCGTTGCCGTTGCTGCGGTTGCCGCTGCCGGCACCGCCTCCGTCGCCGCCCCGTTTTGCGTCTGGAAGGGCGAGGTCGCGCTGTTTCTGAACGAGTCGTTCCATGCTGCCTTCTCCATCTCCGCGATTGCGGAGTACGCGTCGGCTGTGCCCGGGTCCGATTGGGCGTCGCTGCTCGTGGCCGCGCTCATCGCGGCCTACCCTGCCTACCATGCCGCCTGGCGTGTTCGCGAGGGCCTTGGGCTCAGCTGCGAGGCTCCGGTGTTCAGCGGGCGCGTGTCGCGCTCTCTCGCCGCGGTGAGCGCCTGCCTGCTGCTGGCGATGCTGTTCATGGGCTATGGAACGGCCTGGCTCGTCAACGGCAGCGCGGTGGGCGACCAGAGCCTTGTCGAGACGGGGCACAATGCATGGACCGTTTCCATCATGATGATGCTGGGCTGCGCTCTGATGTGCCTGTTCAAGTGGTTCCTTGCCAAGGGCCCCGGACGCAATTTCGGCAGCGGCTTTGCCGTCGAGCTGGTCCGCCTCGCCGACGTTCTGCTGAAGCGCGCGAGCTCGAACCTGGTGTTGTGCTACGTGGCCGAGCTGCTTGCCTGCCTGCTGGCGCTGGCCTTCATTACCGTGGCCTATGTCGTCGTGAGCGTGGCCATCGTGCTTGCGTTCGCAGCCGTGGCCTTAGTGGTGTGCATCGCCGGGCTTCCCGTTATCCTTGCCGCCTCGTGGCGCAGGTAGCGGGGCGACCATGCAAGTTCTTGTCACCGCGTGAGAAAAACTTGCAAGAATCGCAAGTTCTTTTCATGCGATGAGAAAAACTTGCAGGTTGGTGCGAGGACGACGGTCCTCCGCGTGAGCGCGGTTTCGATATTGCTTGTTAATGTGTCCGAACGATTGATTGGAGACAAAATGTATCCGGGCTATGAGTGCAACAACTATCCCATAAGCATTACGGATGAGGATGGTCCGTTCCTTATCATGGAGGCGGAGCTGTCTGGTGACGTCGAGCTCAATGATGAGTTTAAGAAAGACGCCAGCTATAGATATTCGTGTGCGACTGTTTCTGCGGCGATTAATCTTTGCAGGTCGATGACGGACGGCGATGCCGATCCCTGGTATGAAAGCTGGGAGAAGGCAGCTGAGCGTTATCCGCTCGAGAAATGCGAGGAAGCGACAACGCTGTATTGGATTGAGCCGACCGATCCGCACAAGGCGCTGTGCGCCTTCCATCCCCATCCCGATCTTGAGCAGTATGTGGCTGAGACAATTGAGGCTGTTGACACCTATCTGTTGGAGTGCGAGTACTGTCCCTTTACGGTCAGCCACTTAGATCTAAAGGACGTTGACGTCCTGCTCAGCGCTGCTTGGGGATTGGCTCGAGTTCTCAAAGATATTTGGGGAACTTGCGACCCTGATGTTATGGAAAAGATTGAAGATGCTACGTACAGTGCGTATATAACGGTTAGGGACCTGATCGCGGGCGAAGAGGCGGCCAAAGCCAGTTCGAAGTCTGTTGAGGATCTCTAGCTGCTGCGCTGAACGGCGTGCCTGATCGGCAGACTGTCGGCAAAAGTCCGGACAGTCTGCCGGCCTCGGTCGCTACATCGTTCCCTTGCTCGCAGCGTAATGTTCCGCCTGCTTAAGGGCGTCCTCGTAGGCGCGCTGCTTTGCTTCGTACTCTAGCGCGTAGCGCTCCTGCTCCGCTCGCCCGGGAACAGGCACGGTCATGCTTCGCAGGTCCATTGGGGCAAGTTGCACAAGCGCGTCTCCGTGCGAGGTGTCCGCCAGTTTCTTCTGCCCCTCATCGGACGACAGGTATGCCAGGACAAACTGGGCAAGCAGCTCGTCCTCAAAGGTAGCGCAGAACATGGCGTCGCAGGGGACAATGCTCTCAAACAAAAGACCGCGCTCCACGGGGCGCTCAGAACCGACAGAAAAGTGGCCTGGCGTGATGAGGGCAAGCTTGAATGGAGGCCCGACGCGTGATATGAGAAGGCTCGCCTCGCGGGCGTCGATCGGTTTGGCCTTCCGAAAATCTTCGTAGTCTACACGGCTTACATCGTAGATATCTGTATCGGGGACACGCTCAAGTACATCTTCTGCGGCAATGATTGCGCCATCATGAAGATGCTTTAGCGACAGGTAGTAGCAGTCGTGCTGTTGGTAACTGTCTGTCGGATCTGATTCGGGCAGTTTGGTTACAACGCTGCGGGCGGTGCCGCGGTAGATTGGCGCTAGCGACCCAAGGGGGATGAACATTCTCTCGTCGAACGATCCGCTCTTTGTATTGGGTAATAGGGGATAGATGCCGTTGCCCTGATCCTCGAGCCGATGCCAATAGACTGGATTCTTTTGATCGCCGTAGGCTCGGTCGACGGAATCGAGGAGCTGGTGCAGAATCTCATCGGTCATTTGCTTGTCGTCAAAGCTCCTGCCGTCAAAAAGGAAATACGGATCATTGGGCTCGCCGTCGCCAATAAAGAGCAGCGCGCGACCCTCGGCCTTTTTGGCAATGGTGTTGGGAAGAAGCACAATGCTCTTTAGCAGGCCGAGGTCACAAAGAAGGCGACGTCCATCTACGGCTCGCGCCAGATTGAACAGACGGTCCGAAATCTGAATGACGGCCGTGGCATGGGACTGAGAGCAGGCAATGGATGCCGCAAGAAAGATGTAGTACCACTCAGTGACCGAAAGCAGATCGGGGATGCCTGCGCTGCGTTGCAGCTGCTTCGAGCGCGTTCTGAGGAAATCCAGGACTCGCGCATTTGCCGCATCGATAGATGCCGGGAATTGGGATAGCGGTCGTAGCTCGGGGGGCCTGCAGTAAATGAGTGCTGATTCGTACGTGTGAGAGGCTGCGTCCTGCTCGTAGTCGTATAAAAAGATATTCTCTTCGATGGCAGTAAACGTCGACGTCGGGACTTTGACTCGGTTTTTGCAAACGCAAGCGGGCACATAATCCCATTCGTCGGTTGCTTCGTTGTAAACGCGGTCCTCAAACTCAAACGAGGCGGCCGAAGGTCGCTTGAGGTCAATCCCCAAAACAGACCACGAGGGGCCATCGACGTGCTCGCTCGAAAACTCAAAATCGCGACAGCACAGTTCAATGAGCCTTTTCGTTCTCGACGAAGGCTGATATTTCTCGACCATATGAGACACAAGATCCGATAGATATCGGCTCATATATGGCTTGAGATCTTCGTTTAAGCGAAGAGTTGCAAATTCTGCTTTAGTTTTGAGCATGCGCACCTCCTGCATATTCCCTATATTGCGCGGTTCGCTGACTGGCCCGTCGCGGCTCAATTGCCTTCAGTCTACAAGAAGAGCAGTTGCGGCGTTTTTCAGACGGGGCACTCAAATGAAAAAGAAAAAAATCGAATGGTGCGTATGAGGCCGTACGCATTGGGTAATATTTCGCTAGATACTAACACTAAGAGATTTGCATATCTCCTAGTTGTATCAAGCTACAGTGGATAAACCAACTAGTTGTTTCAGCAACGAAAGGACAGCTAATGAACGGATACGACACGTATAGGATCGAGCCAGACGCTCTCAAGAAGCCAACAACAGTGAATATTTTCGGCATGATTCTGCAAACCCTCTTTGCGGTTGTGCTGTACGTTGTCGCCGTCGACATGATGTGCTTGCTGACGACGTGGCTCGGCGGCTTTATGTTCGAGATTGGCGAGGGCAACACGGTGATTCCGCTCCATTCGTGGCGCCTGGTGGCGTTTAGGGCGTACTGGGTTGTGCTGGGCGTGGCGGTCGTTGCGGCGCTTGCCCACAAATGGATTGTGCTGTTAACGGGAGAGCGCGAATCCGACATGTGCGAGCTGCTCGGTGCAATTGAGGGTGCGGGCGCATTTGCATCCGTCGTCTGCGCGATCGTCTGTTTGCTGGGCTGTGCCGCCGCATTTGATTGGTGGGCTGGCGTTACCGGAAAGATGGCTTCGGATTCCCGCGCCAATGATTATCTGCTTTGGGCTGTTGTCTTAACAGTCGGAACGATTGTCGAGTGGCGAATTGTCGAAGGAGTTCTCAAGGCTTTATTCCCTCATGAGTGCTTGTTCCACGGGCTTCGCTTTGCATCTGCCTGCGTGGTTACTCCTCTGCTCGCGCTTGTGCCCACAGCACTGGTCATCGTCGTGTGCGCGGTGGTGGTAGGCCTTTTTGCCGGGATTGTGTTCGCATCGCTTGCGATCCCCGTGGTTATCACGGTTATTGGCATTGCCATCGCTATGAGTCGCTAACCCACAACGCAATCCAAATATCTCGCATAAAGAAAGGAACGACCATGTCGGTATTCTCTAACGCTCAAAAGCTTCTGCTGCTTGCCGTACTTACCGCTCTTATGGCTGGTGCCCTGATGTACGAAGTGTTGCATCCCACACTGTTTCCGCTGCTCAAGCAGGGCATTTTGCAGCTGCTCTACCACATTCCGGTCTTTACCCAGCCGGGCAACGTGATCTATCTGGAGTCGGCGACATCGCTGGCACTGTAGTGGTTTAAGGGCTCGGCCCACATCGAAGGAAAGAAAACCAATATGGAAAGGAAGGCGCCCATGACTCAGAAGCAGTATCGAAACATCGATCGCTACCAGGACTTGCTCAATCGAATTGCGCCTACGCGTCTGGTGGAGCAGACGCGTCAGAGTGTTATTGGCCACGAAGGAAGCTTGGAGGCCTTTGTGACGGCGCTGAGCTTTGAGGTCAACCGCTGCGTGATGTTGGCACGCGGCGCCGACCCGCGCGACGTTCTTTCGCCCGCTGCCATTTTGGTGATGGGTTCCACCGGCACGGGAAAAACCCACACCATCAAGGCCGTGGCAGATGCCGCGGGGCTCAAACTGTTCGTGTTCGATGTCTCCACCATGACGGGCGAGGGCTGGCGCGGTGCCAGCATGAGCAACTGCCTGTCGCAGGTCGCGGACTATCAGGCTGCCAATCCCGGCGAAATTTGCTTGGTGCTCTTTGACGAGTTTGACAAGGCGGTTCGTGCCGAGCCCGATGGGGGCGAAGTTGCATCGAGCTTTAGTCCATCGCAGTCGTTCCTTAAGCTCTTGGAAGGCGGGGAGATGCCGTTTGAATGTGATACCTCCAAGAGTGCGGCTATTAAGACGCTCAACCTCGATCAGGTTGTTTGCATTTTGGGCGGCGCCTTTATGGGCTTGGATGCTCTGGTGCGCAAGCGCCTGAGTGACAAGTCTGGCACCACGGTCGGCTTCGGATCCTCGTATGCCGCCGTGCGCACCGCCGCAAAATCGGCAAACGAGCTGCGAGACAGTGCGACCATCGAGGATGTTGAGACTTGGGGTATTATGTCCGAGCTGTGCGGGCGCATTGGCTCGGTGATTAACTTTAACGCCTTGAGCGTGGACGATCTGGTCCAGATTGCGTATGAACAGTACCTGCCCAAGTACAACAACATGATGGGAAATGGCGCCAAGATGGAGCTGATGGCAGATGCTGCTCGCCTTGCGGCGAAGCGCGCGGTTAAGGAAGGTGCCGGCGCGCGCGGCATGCTCCGTCAGCTGCGTCCCCTTATGATGTACGCCTGGAGGGACATGCGGGAAGATACCTATATTTCCCGTGCGACCTTGGTCGTGAGCGACGGGGAGCTTGCGGTTGCGTACGAGCACTCTCATGAGCCGCGGGGATTTTTGCGGGAAGAGATGGGGAAGAATTCGCCCTTTCTGAACGGGAGAGAGATTGAAGCCCTTGCGCTGGTGAGCAACTGGATGGAGCATGAGGACGAGGACGAGCATAAGCCGTATCAGCCTGAGTTTGCTTGGCTGGCGGATTTGGTGGACGGCTCGGCGCTCGACAAGATCGTGCAGGGCGGCAAGGCATTCGATCTTGCTGGGGTGTTGTTGCGCGGCGTTCCGTTTGATGGGCCGGAGCGCATTGCCGCCCACGAGCTGCTTAAGGCCTGCGCCTGCTACAACGACGTGCTCTATGCCGACAAGGAACAGTATCGCAACCTTGCCCAGGTGCTTACGCTCACCAAATTGGTGTACAAAAAAACGCCCGGTTGCTTGCTGAGCCCGCTCGATGTGGTTATGAACGGCACGACTACGGGCAACGGTTTTCAGGGTCTTGGCGAGTGGGTCGATGCCATGAGCAGGTCCGAAAAGCCTTCGTTGGAAAAGTGGCAGTACTTGGCGGCCGGGGAGGCCCTGCGGATTTACGACCACTTTAGCAAACGCCCCGACCAGGTTAAGGAGCTTGCCGCCGAGGTGTCCCTGATGCGTGTCGCCCTTGCAGTGATGGACGTTGAGGAGCGTGAGGCATTGGAGTGTGATCTTGAGAAGCTGCTCGCTTCGTGCGAGTAATCGCCGACTGCTTCTCTTTCCTTTCTTCTATTTTCTCTGGTGGCATGGACGCCACTGTCTTAACCGCCCTGCGTGAGATTTTGTCCGTACGGGATGGTATTCAACACATGTAACAAAACAAGTGAGGGAGCGGCGGGGGAGAGCGAGGCGGTTTACAGAAATGAACATCCGTTATATGCGTTAGAAAAATAAAATTGTTCTTGCAACATACAAGCGGAGCGCATATACTGCAGTCATAGCGTATGAGATGGGGTCTCTAAAAGAGGCCAAGCACAGCAATTTGAGTTTATGTAGACGGGACTTGAGCATGAGCACCAGCAGTTTCTCCTTTAACAACGATAATAGTAGTTACATTAATCTCGAGACTATCCTTGGTTGCACTGTCGGTTCTCGCGCAGAGAACGGGCTTGTATTTCTAGATGAAGAGAAGCCATGCGGCGAAGAACTCGAGTATTTAGATGAGATTGAGCGCGAGCGGAACTATGAGTTTGGCTTTTGCGGAGATTAGTTTCATCACGATTCAATTCGCTCAATTTAATTACCCCGTTATCACCTCTTTTTAGCGGGGCAAGTTAGATCGACTATCTGTGTCAAACAACGGCTCACCGTGGGAAGGAATCGGCAATGAGCAAGAACATGAACAAGGACATGAACGGCAAGGCCTTGGGTAAGGCCAGGGCGGCTGGGCGCGTGGCGACGGTTGCTGCGGCGACGATTGCCATGACGGGCGGCTCGCTGCTGTCGCCTCTGACCGCGGCGGCGCAGGGTGCGGATGGCATTGGCGCCGCGGGCGCAACGGCTGCGGTGATGTCGCCGCTGACGAGCGCTGCGGCCGCCGGTACTGGCGCGGGTGCCGTGTCTGCAGCGCAAAAGGTCGCCGACCTGCAGGCTGCAGTTGATGCGGCGCGCGCTAAAGCTGCTACCGCCAAGGCCGATCTGGAAGCGGCTGCCGCTCCCTACGATGCTGCCGCCGTCAACCAGCAGCAGGCGCGGGGCGCCTATGACGCGGCCCGCGGTGCGAGCGATAGCGCGGCCTCCGCTGCTTCGGCCGAGCTGGAAAAGCAGCTGGGCGCTGCGCAGGACAAGGCCGATCAGGATGTCAAGGAGTTTGAGGACGCTCAGGCTGCGCTCGATGCTGCCAAGAAGGAGCTGGCGGACAAGGATGAAGCCCTGACTGCTGCCCAGAGGGCATCCCGTGATGCCCAGTCTGCGCTTGAGGCCGCACAGGCTGCTGCATCCGATGCTACGCCCGAGGCTGTAGCTGCCGCCCAGGCTGCCGCAGGGCAGGCTGCGAGTGACCTGGAACAGGCGAAGCAGCAGGTCGTTGATGCGCAGGCCAAGCTCTCGGATGCTCAAGACGCTGCCACTGCCGCCGCTGCCAAGCAGCAGGACGCGCAGGGCAAGCTTTCGGCAGCTCAGCAGGCAAAGGCCGCGGCAGATGCGGACGTGGATGCCGCGCAGACGAGCTATGACGCGGCCAAGGCCGATCTGGATCGAGCCGAGCAGGGCGCCGCGGGCCCGGAGTACGAGGCCGCCAAGGCAAAGGTGGCTGCTGCGTCCGAAGCGCTGACGGCCGCCAAGGCCGCGCAGTCGAAGTGCGAGAGCGAGCTTGCTGCCGCTGAGCAGGACGTTGCCGCCGCCGAGGGCGAGGTTCAGACTGCTCAGCAGGCAGTTGCCGATCAGCAGCAGGCCGCTGCCGATGCCCAGTCAAAGCTGGATGCCGCCGCTGCTGCCAAGACCGCTGCCGACGCCGCTCTTGACCAGGCCAAGACCGATCATGCCAGTGCGCTCACGGAGCTGGCCGATGCCCAGGCCAAGCTTTCGGCGGCCAAGGACGAGAAAGACGCTGCCGACAAGGCGCTCGATCAGGCGAAGGCCCAAAAGCAGCAGGCCGACCAGGCTGTGGCTCAGGCCCAGGCAAAGCTCGATGCCGCTCAGGCAACGGCGAATGCATCGGCGGAGAACTACCGCCAGGGTGCCATCGCATTCTTTAAGAGTGTGGGTGCCGACGATGCGGCGGATATCATCCTCAACTGCAAACTCGCTGGCTACAACAAGGTGGGCGAGGAAGTCGACGCGACGAGCCTGACCAATATGAAGCAGGCGGTTGTGTGGCTCAAAGCGTGCAACGAGTATCGCGCAAGCGTTGGCCTAGGCGAGCTCAAGGTGACATATGCCATGATGGCGACCGCCATCGCCGACGCGAACTTCTCCGATACGAAGGTCGCGCACGCTCAGCAGTTTAACGTGGGCGAGAATGTGGCGTGGAACTACGGAAGCAATCCGTTTAAGCAGTGGGTCGATCAGGAGAAGGCCATCTTTGATGCTGCCGCCGCCTCGCTGGGCGCGTCGGGCCTTACGGGAAAGGCCGCTTACGATTTCTATACAGCGCATAGCTCCCAGATTGATAACTACGCCGCACTGCACGGTGGACCAAACCCTTCGGTCGGACATTACATCAACGTGATCAACCCCGATTACACCGTGACGGGCATGGGCGTTTGCACGCGAGGGACGCTGTACGGGAGTACACAGGCGCAAACATTTGTATATTCTGGTCAATGGTATAAGCCGTATAACCTCAATCCGATGACGGTTGCAGAGTATGAGGCTGCGTTGAATGCGTGGTGTGACTCGTTGGCAAATCCCGAGCAGGGCGTGGATGCGGCACGCAAGGAGCTTGCTGTGGCGCAGGGCGTTGCCGACGATGCCGGCAGCAAGGTGAGTGCAGCATCGCAGGCCGTTGCAGCAAAGCAAACCCAGGTTGAGCGCGCTGCCGCTAACGTTGATGTCGCGGCAACCAAGGCCTCGGAGGCCCAGGCTGCCGTGGCGCAAAAGCAGGCTGCAGCTGACGCCGCCGCGCGTGCCGTCAGCGATGCCCGCGCCGATTTGAGCGCTGCCAACGCCGCTGTTGCGGCAGCGCAGGACGCCGTGGCCGCCAAGTCTGGCGAGCTCGACATTGCCAAGGGCAAGGTGGCTGCTGCCAAGCGCGCACTGGACGCCGCTCGTGCCGGTGTTGGCGACAAACGGGATGCACTTGCCGCGGCCCAGGATGAGCTAGCGGCGTACTCAGCCGATATCGCCGCTGCTCAGCGTGCGTTTGATGCGGCGTCGTCTGCACTCGAAAGCGCGCGTGCCAATCAGCGCGAGGCGGAGGCCGAACTTCTTGCCACCCAAGGCGATGCCGATCAGGCAGGCATCGATGCTGCTGCCACTCAGGTGGAGCTCGATATGGCGCAGCGGGCTGCAAGCGATGCCGACGCCGTCGTGGCAACGGCTCAGGCAAAATCTGATGCAGCTGCCGCCCGCGCCTCTCAGCTTAAGAATGCCGCCGCAGCACTTGCCAAGGCCACTGGGGACAAAGCGACTGCCGATGCCGCGCTCGATGCAGCGGCGATGGCCGTGAGCGATGCCGAGTATGACGTGGTGGAGGCTGACGATGCCGTGGTGGATGCGACTGTCGCGCGCGACGCCTCTGCCGCCGCGGTTGCCCGCCTGCGCAGAATCAATATTGCCGAAGCCATTGTCAACGGCAGCACTGACGATGCGGACGAGGTACTTAACGCCAAGATCGCTGCGGCCCACGATGCCGCCGAGCGTGCCGCGACCGCCAAGGCCGAACTCGATGACGCCGTGGCTGCGACGGATGCCGTGGCGCCGGCATACTTGGAGGCGCTCGCCAACTACACCGCCGCCAAGGTCGAGCTCGACCAGGCTATTGCCGAGCTTAACGCCGAGATCGCTCGCCAAGAGGCCGCCGACCGCGGAAACGGCGAGCAGACCCAGCCCGTCACGCAAGTGACGTACCAGGCCAAGCATGCGGAGGCAAAGACCGAGGCCACGACTTGGCAGACGGCGATGCCCGCCACGGGCGATGCGTCCGAGCTGCTGGGTGAGACCTTCGTGATCGGCGGCACGGTCCTGGTGGCCGCCGGCGTATTCCTGTCCGATAAGCGCCGCCAGCTGATCCGTTAGGGACAGGGAAGCGCGCTGTTTTTGGCGCGCACCGCAGGGGCATGGGCTCTGCGGCGCGCGCCGCCTTTTTCTTCAAGATTGATTAAGGAGGGATATATGCAAATAAGAGGAGAGGCCGCGATCGCCTGCGGATTCATGGCGGGTCTGGCAACGGGGTTGCTGTTCGATGGATGTTTCGACAGCTATATCAATCGATTCTGCGATTTTGGTTTTTCGAGAGGCAAGCCTTGGAAAACAGCGCCAGCTCGTCAAGAGGTGGCTGCGCCCATCGAGCCCCGCAGCGTGGATACCTCAAAAATCAAGGTAATCGTCACTAAGAACGGCAAGATTTACCACCGTTCTACGGGGTGCAAAAGCCTTCCTCAAAACGCCATTAAAACAAGCGTACCATTAGCGGCTGCACTCAAGCGAGGCAAGACGCCCTGCCCAACATGCTGCCCGCCAACAGTGTGCTCGATCTAGTTTTTTGGGTGTTTGATCCGTTTGGATGGAAGAACGAAGGGTAAGCCCTAAGGGATACAGATGCCGGCCCGGCCTGCAATTTCTTCCATTGATTTGTCCAGAGTCGCACAGCACGGAGGTGTTGTTTGATGTCTATTTTCGTTACCGGAGACGTTCACGGTGTTGCCGAGTATGGGGCGAGTCGCTTCTCGTCGCGCGTTTGGCCATTGGGTCGAACGCTGACGCGCGATGACGTTGTCATCGTTGCCGGCGACTTTGGCTTTATATGGAGCGGCTCGAACACCGACAAATACTGGCTCGACTGGTTTGAGTCCAAGCCCTGGACCACGTGTTTTGTCGACGGCAATCACGAGAACCATCATCTGCTGGCGGGGCTGCCAATGCGTGAGTGGAACGGGGGCCTCGTTCACGAGGTTCGCCCGCACGTGCTGCACCTGATGCGCGGCGAGGTGTTCGACATCACGGGGACCACGGTGCTCGCCATGGGTGGCGCCGCGAGCCATGACAAACAGTGGCGTCAGGAGGGAAAGACGTGGTGGCCCGAGGAGATGCCGAGTGAGCGCGAGATCAAACACTGTCGCGCCTCGCTCGATCGCGCGGGCTGGAAGGTCGACTATGTTGTGACGCACGAGGCGCCGGTCGATTTGGCTGACGAGCTGTGCATGGAGTGCAATCGCGAGTTCTACGACGATTCGCTGCAGGCCTTTTTGGGCGAGCTCGACGGGCGGCTCGACTACCGCACCTGGTTCTTTGGCCATTACCATGACGATGAATGGCGCGATGACAAGCATCGCCTTATCTACCAAGATATCGTGCCGATCGAAGCGCGATGTGCCGATGGGCAGGATGAGACGGCGAGTGACTATTTTGAGCAAGAGCGTTAGGAGGTCCCCATGATCTGGTTTACCAGCGATACCCACTTTGGGCACGAGAACATGCTGCGGCTCGCCGACAGGCCTTGGTCGACTGTTGGGCAGATGAACGACGCCATGGTCGCTAGCATTAATAGCAAGGTCGCTGCGGATGACGAGCTTTACATTTTGGGTGACTTCAGCTTTAAGATGACGGTCCAAGATGCCTACGAGTTGCGCAAAAGCATTGCATGCAAGCGCATCCATCTGCTGCCCGGCAACCACGATAAAGACTGGACGCAGCCTGCGGTGGCGGATGCTTTTATCGTCGAGCCGCCCATTTGCGTGCTCAAGATCGACCGTCAGAAAATCGTGCTGAGCCACTATCCCATGGTCGACTGGCAGGGTATGTCGCACGGCGGCTGGCATTTGCACGGGCATATCCACAGCTGTGGCGACGCGTATAACAAGTTCAACCTTCGGCAGGGGCTGCTGCGCTACGACGTGGGCGTGGACGCCAACGGCTACGCCCCGGTGAGCCTGGAGGAGCTCAAGTCGTGGTTTGCACAGGTAGACGAGCCGGTGTGTTGCGTTAAGTGGCCGTGGTGGGTCAACGCCACGGGCGACGAGCAGGTCGAGCGCGATCTCGAAACCTATAAGAGGGAAGTGGTGATCCGATGACGGTCTATGTGACGGGCGACGTCCATGGCGGCGCTGACATGCAAAAGCTGCGCGATTGGGATCTTGGGGAAAGCCTGACGAGCGACGACTATCTCATCATTGCCGGCGACTTTGGCCTTCCGTGGGATTTCTCTGCCGAGGAGTGCGCCGACATCGCTTGGCTGGAGTCGCGCCCCTATACCGTGCTGTTCGTCGACGGCAACCACGAACGTTTCGACCACTGGGCGGAGCGACCCATGGAGTTGTGGCACGGCGGACTGACACAGCGCCTGTCGGACACCTCGCCCATACGGCGCCTGACGCGCGGCGAGGTTTTTGAACTCGACGGCTCAACGGTCTTTACCATGGGCGGCGCCACGAGCGTGGACAAGGAATACCGCATTCCGTATTCCAGCTGGTGGCCGCAGGAGCTGCCGGACGAGCGCAACTTTGAGGAGGCGCGGACAAAGCTCGACGGCGTGGGCTGGAAGGTCGACTACGTGGTCACCCACACCTGCTCTACGCGCATGCTTTCGCCCACGCTTTATCCGGCGCCCGGCTGGAATTGCCCCGCCGTTGATCGGCTTACGGCGTTTTTCGATGAGCTGGAGGACCGCTTGGACTACAAGCGCTGGTACTACGGGCATTTTCATCGGGATGCCAACCCGGCCGAGCGCCATACCGTGCTCTACGACTGCATCGTTCGCCTGGGCGACGAACTCCAGCCCTGGGATGTTGCGTAGGGGTGGGGTGCCTGATTACTCAGCCGTTACGGTAATGTTCTCCCTGTGCTTGCGGATAACATCCCAGCTAAAATGCTCGACCAGCTGCTCGGCAGAGCGCGGCGTGGTGCCCGGCGCGATGCCTGTTTGTCCGGCGAGCCAACCCAGCAGCGCTTCGGGCGTGCCAAAGCGGGCGCGGAGTTCGCCCAGGTCCAGATCGCGGTCTCGTTTGGAAAGGCGGCGGCCGTCCGGTGCCATGAGCAGCGGAATATGTGCGTAGTGCGGCGTGGGCAGTCCCAACAGGTGCTGCAGATAGATCTGGCGCGGCGTGGACCCCAGCAGGTCGCATCCGCGCACGACCTCGGTGACGCCCATGGCAGCGTCGTCGACCACCACGGCTAGCTGATAGGCAAACACGCCGTCGCTGCGGCGCACCAAAAAGTCGCCGCACTCGGTGGCGAGTGCTTCGCATTGGGCGCCGTACGTGCGATCCACAAATTCGATCACGTCGTCTGCGAGGTCGTCGACGGTGGGCACGCGCAGACGTGTGGCCGGCGCGCGCAGGGCGCTGCGGCGGGCCACCTCCTCGGCCGAAAGACTTCGGCAGGCGCCACGGTAGATGGGCGTGCCGTCGCTCGCGTGCGGTGCACTCGCGGCGTGGAGCTCGGCGCGTGTGCAAAAGCAGGGATAGGTGAGGCCGGCGTATTGCAACTGGTGCAGGGCGTCCTCGTACAAGTCCAGGCGGTCGTGCTGGTAGTAGGGGCCTTCGTCCCACTCCAGCCCCAGCCAGGCCAGGTCGTCAATCAATTGAGCGGCAAGTTCGGGGCGCTTGCAGCGATCGTCCAGGTCCTCAATGCGTAACACGATGCTGCCGCCCTGGCTGCGGGCCGAAAGCCACGCGCACAGGCAGCTGAACACGTTGCCCAGGTGCATGCGGCCCGAGGGTGACGGGGCAAAACGGCCCACGACAGGCGCGGGGGCGGGGACGAGCTTGCTGTTGGTCGCCGTCGACGTGGCCACGGCGGGCGTTGCTATGTTGCATGCGTTGATATCCATGCGGACGAGTATAGCGCGGGGTGAGGTGAGGGGAGGCGTCGTCGATGCTCGCAAGTTGCCGCGGCCACACGTTGCGCGTGCCGGACCACCGGCTCGGCGCCTTAATCGTCGTCAATCAATCTAGCCCTCAAACGACAGAAACCCCGGCAGCTCTTCGCAACTGCCGGAGTTTCCGCGGAAAAGGGGGACATGATCCTCAAGCGGACGGCAAAGGGGCAAACCGTTTTCGCTCAACTGCTTTATGCCCCTCAACT
>CAUBMI010000012.1 GCA_958436995.1 uncultured Collinsella sp. | reverse complement strand
AAGGGCGGAGGCGGGGCATGCCCCGCCTCTTACACCACATCTCTGCGCGCTACCGGGGTACCTTGCTTTGACGGTTTACTTCCCCTGCACCATGGTGAGGGAGATCTTCTTGCGGTCGCGATCGACCTTTTCAACCCACACCTTGACCGTGTCACCGACGCGCACCACGTCGCTGGGGTGCTTGACGAAGCGGCTGGCCAGCTTGGAGATGTGCACGAGGCCGTCCTGGTGCACGCCCACGTCGACAAAGGCGCCAAAGTCGACGACGTTGCGCACCGTGCCCTTGAGTTCCATGCCGGGTTCCAGGTCATCGATGGAAAGCGCCGAGCGGCTAAAGACCACCTCGGGCGCGTCGTCGCGCGGGTCGCGCCCGGGCTTCTTGAGCTCGTTGACGATGTCGATGAGCGTTAAGGTGCCGCAGTCCAGGTCGCTTGCCAGTGCCGAGATGCTGCCCAGGCGGCGCTCGATGTCGGGCACGCCGCCACGGCTGAGCTCGCTTGCCGCTACGCCGGCGCGCTCCAGGACGGCCGTGGCCACCTCGTAGCTCTCGGGGTGGACGCTCGTCGCGTCGAGCGGGTTCTTGCCGCCGCTGATGCGCAAAAAGCCGGCTGCGTTGAGATATGCCTTGGGTCCCAGTTTGGGGACCTTCTTAAGCTGGCGGCGATCGGTAAAGGCGCCGTTTTCCTCGCGGTAGGCCACGATGTTTTTGGCTACGCTCGGCGTGATGCCCGATACATATCCCAGCAGGCTTGCGCTTGCGGTGTTCACGTCGACGCCCACACGGTTGACGACGTCCTCCACCACGTGGCCCAGGGTGCGCGAAAGCTCGGCCTGGTCGAGGTCGTGCTGGTACTGACCCACGCCGATGGACTGGGGCGGAATCTTGACGAGCTCTGCCAACGGGTCCTGCAGGCGGCGGCCCAGGCTCATGGCGCCACGCACGGTGACGTCCAGGTCGGGATACTCCTGGCTGGCGAGCTCGGAGGCGGAGTACACCGACGCGCCGGCCTCGTTGACGATGGTGTATCGCAGCCCAGGCGCCTGCTCGGCGATGAACTCAGAGACGACTTCCTCGGTCTCGCGGCTGGCGGTGCCGTTGCCGATGACGATGGTGTTGACGCCGTCCTTCGTGACGAGGCGGGCGAGCTCGCGCTTAGTGCCGGCGACGTCGTGGCGCGGCTTGGTGGGGTAGACTACGCCGTGGTCGAGCAGCTTGCCGGTCTCGTCCATGACGGCGACCTTGCAGCCGGTGCGGTAGCCCGGGTCGAGCGCGAGCACGCGTGCGCCGCGCACGGGGCGCGCCGAGAGCAGGCCCTCGAGATTCTTGGCAAAGACGTTGATGGCCTCGGTCTGGGCGCGAACGGTGAGCTTGGCGCGGGCCTCGCGCTCCAGGGAGGGGGCCATAAGGCGCTTGTAGCCGTCGGCGATGGCGGCGTCGAAGACCGGGGCGAAGACGCCCTGGCGTCGGGGCCAACGGCTACCGAGGCGTGCCGTGGCGGCGGCGCCGTCGACGTTCACGCGTACGCGGAGCTTGCCCTCGCGCTCGCCGCGGTCGATGGCAAGGATGCGGTGGTTGGGGATCTTGCGCACGGGTTCGTCGTAGCTGTAGTAGGGCTCGTAGGGGGTCTTCTCGGCGGGGTCGGTGGCCTCGACGACGATGTCGGCGGTGTTTTGCGTAAAGGTGCGCAGGTCGGCGACGTTCTCCGGGTCCTCGGCTACCGTCTCGGCCACGATGTCGGCGGCGCCGGCAAGCGCCTTCTCGGGCGTGTCGAAGCCGGCCTCCTCGTTAACGTATGCCGCGGCGGTGTCGAGCGCGCTGCCCTTGGCGGATGCCTGCATGATGATCATGTTGGCAAGCGGCTCCAGGCCTGCCTCGCGGGCCTTCTGCGCGCGGGTCATGCGCTTTTTGCGGTAGGGCTTGTAGAGGTCCTCGACACGCTGGAGCTGCGTGGCCTCGCGGATCTGTGCCTCGAGCTCGGGCGTGAGCTTGCCTTGGGCGTCGATGAGCAGAATGACGTCCTCTTTACGCTGCTCAAGATTGCGCAGGTAGGACAGGCGCTCGTCGAGTGCGCGCAGGGCGACGTCGTCCATGCCGCCCGTGGCTTCCTTGCGGTAGCGCGAGATAAATGGGATGGTGTTGCCCTCGTCGATGAGCTTGACGGCCGCCTCGACGTTGGCGGCCTTAAGGTTGAGCTCGCGGGCGAGCTGGGCGATAAGATCCATGGGACTCCTTGCGTTTAAGGTGCGTTTGCAGCACAGGGCTACCAAGGATACCACCCGCCCCAAAAGACTGTTTTGGGGCCGCGCCACGAAAGCGGCCTATCTACTACGTTTGAACCGTATGGGTCGACCATCCCCCGGTTTTCCGAGAATACGCAAGCCGTCTACCTGTGGCTTTTATTTCGCGAAATTTGGCATGGTTAAGGGCGATCGGTTAAACGTAGTAGATAGGCGCGTTTCGTGGCGAACGAATCAAGCCGAGGTGCAAAATAGCCCCCGCCCCAGAAAAATCGTCGGCAAGGTAGCAAAATGCCCCGCGGACAGGAGGCTGCTCGCGGGGCAAAGAAGAGGGGCTTATTTGTGGCGGACCGAGGGGCTCGGCATGGGGTTTCCGCCGCGGCCGCTCTTAAGGCATTACAGCTCGACGAGCTGACCGGTCTCGGCGGCCTCCTTGATGGCGTTAAGCAGCGTGAGCGTCTTGACGTTGTCGGCGGGGGTCACGACGGGCTCGACCTCGCGGCGGACGACCTTCACAAAGTGCTTGAGCTGCATCTTGTGCGGCAGTGCCGGGTCGACGGCCGGGATCTCCATCTGCAGCGGCTTGTGCCAGTTGGAGGCACCGTCGTAGGAGAACTGGTGCAGGCGGGGCAGCGAAAGGGCGCCCTTGGTACCGCCAATAAAGTAGGCATCGGCGTCGAAGGGGCGGTACTGCGGGTCCTCGCGAGCAGTCGCCTCCCAGTTCCAGGGGCTGGCGGTGGCATCGGAGATGGTCATGCTTGCGAGCGCGCCATCGGCAAAACGGACGTTGACCACGGCGGAGTCCTCGGTCTCAAAACCGCGGGCGGCGCTGGACTGCATACCCTGGACGGCAACGGGCTCGCCCAGCAGATAGCGGAGCAGGTCGACGTCGTGAACCAGGTTAACCAGGATCGGGCCGGCACCCTTCTTGCGGCGCCACTCGACATCGAAATACTCGTCATTCTTATAGATCATGTAGTGGAAGCTCGACACGGTGAGCTTGCCCAGCTCGCCAGACTCGATGATCTCCTTGGCCTTGTTGACGAAGGGGTTGTGGCGACGGTGCTGACCCACGAGCACGGGCACGCCGGCGGTCTCGGCCTCGGCGGCAAAGGCCTGGGCATCCTCGAGATCGTTGGAGATCGGCTTTTCGACCAGCGGCACGATGTTGCGCTTGATGGCCTCGCGAGCAACGCCCAGGTGCAGGTCGTTGGGGGTGGCGATAATGACGGCCTCGGGTTTGACCTCGTCCATCATCTGGGCGGGATCGGTGTAAAACGGCACGCCAGCGGCCTCGGCCGTGGCGCGGGCGCCCTCAAAGGCGTCGGCGATGGCGACGAGCTCGGCCTCGGGCTCCTCGGTGACAAAGCGGATGTGGTTGCGGCCCATGGCACCGGCGCCGATAACGGCAATGCGGACGGGGTTGAGCTCAGACATTTCGACTCCTTAATACTGGTGACCGGTGGAATGCGACAAAAGGGCTGCCCCTTTGTCGCATCGGTAAAACTAGGCGGACTTCTTCTTGCTGTCGGAGACCATCATGTAGACGGTGAGCACGACGGCGATGGCGGCGATTACGATGGCGCCGTAGAAGGACTGCTGGTAGGCGGCGCTGCCGGCCTCGGCGTGATACAGCACGGCGGTGATGGGCTGGCTGATCCAGGTAGAAGCGGCGTAGCCCAAAAACATGATGCCGTAGTTGACGCCGATGTTGCTGGTGCCAAAGGCGCCGCCGGTGAGCGGCGGGTAGATGACGAGCAGAGCGCCAAAGCTAAAGCCGAGCAGGGCGAGCGCCACAAAGAACATGCTCTGCGTAAAGCTCATCGACATGATGACGAGCGCGACGATGGTGACGACAAGGCTGATGAGCAGTGACTTGTAGGCGCCGAGCTTGTCGATGATCTGGCCAAAGGACAGGCGGCCGACCAGGTTGGCGCAGGTGTTGACGGAGACTACCACACCGCCGAGGGCGACGGCCGCGGCGCTCGTGGGGTCGGCGAAGAGCTGGACGGCGGCGATGGAGGCAACCTTGCCCACAAGCAGGGTGCCTGAAGTGGTAGCAAAGGCGAAGGTGACGATGAGGACCCAGAAGCGCGGGGTCTTGACCATCTCGCCCGGGGTGAGGTCACCGAAGGTGCCGGCGTGCGCGCCGCCCTTGGGGGCCTCGAAGCCCTCGGGCAGCCAGCCGGCCTCGGGGGCCTTCAGGAACAGGGCGGAGGCAGCGATCATCACAAAGAAGATGACGCCGAGTGCCTTGAGGGCGCCAAAGATGCCGAGGCTCGGGATGAGCAGCGAGGCGAGCACCGGGGACAGCACGGCGGGGCCGGCGGTCGAAGCGGCCAGGGTGATGCCGGAGGCGAGGCCCTTCTTGTCGATGAACCACTTTTGGCCGGTGGTGAGCGCCGGGTTGTAGCCCAGGCCATTGCCGATGGCGGCGACGAGCGAGAACCACAGGTAGAACTGCCACGGCTCGGTAACGGTGCCGGACATGAACCAGCCCAGGCCGTAGCACACGGCGGCGGCGATCACGACGTTGCGCGGGCCGATCTTATCGGAGATGCGGCCGGCGAAGATGCCCGTCACGGCCATGATGGTCTGAAAGACCGGGAAAGCCCAGGTAAGGGCGCTGGACCACTCGGGGTAGACGGCGAGCAGGTTCTTGCTCACGACGGAATACAGCGCGATGGAGCTGATAAAGAACATGGTGACGCACGCGGCGGAAAGCACGACGGCGCGACCCTTGTTGGAGTTGGTGGAAGCCATTGGACTCTTTCTAATCGATGCGGGGGAGGGGCGGACACGTCCGCGGGGCCTCCCTGTCAGGCTGGTTTACTGGTCAGTGGGCTTTGCGACGCCAGACTCGTCGGACCAAAGCTCGACACCCTTGTTCTTGAGGTAGTTGTCGGCAAAGGCTCGACGGCCGCCGGGCTTGGCGGTGAGGTCGCCCATCATATTGGAGAAGCCGCCGTCGACCTTGATGGCGTCGCCGGTGGTAAAGTCCGAGCGCTTGGACGCCAGGAACATGACGGCGTTGGCGATATCGCTGACCTCGCCGATGCGGCGCGTGGCGATGAGACGGCTGCGGCTCTTCTCGACCTCGGGGTCGGCGTAAAAGCTTGCCGACATGGGTGTCTTAACAAAGCAGGGCTCGACGCAGTTGGAACGCACGCCGTAGGGACCCCACTCGGCAGCCAGCATCTTCGACATCATGTTGACGCCCGCCTTGGTGGAGCTGTACACGCCCGAGAACGTCTCGGGGGAGTGGCTGGCAACGGTCGAGATGTGCACCAGGCGACCATGGCCGGCCTTGATCATCTCGCGACCAAAGCGCTGCGAGGTGATGAAGTAGCCGGTGAGGTTGACGTTGAGGACCTCGTTCCAGTCACTCAGCGGCAGGTCTTCCATGGCTGCGAAGCGCAGGATGCCGGCAGTGTTGACGAGGACGTCGACGCGGCCGAAGTCGGCGATGGTGGCATCGACAGCGGCCTGAACCTCGGCCTCGTCGGTGGCGTTCATCTTGTAGCCCTCGGCGTGGATGCCAAACTCGGCGGCGAGGTCGGCGGCCGCGGCCTTGACCTTCTCCTCGTCCAGGTCGAGCAGGACGACGTTGGCGCCATTGCGGGCGAACTCGCGGCAAATCTCGACGCCCATGCCGCCGAGCGCGCCGGTCACGGCGCAAACATCGCCCTCGAGCTTAAGCCAATTGCTCATAGGAACTTCCCTTCTTGTGCCTCCCGGTGGGTCGCTCCCATTAACCGACCCACGTGGTTTTCGCTGGTTATCGTATGCTTAGCGTTCGCGCAGGTGAATTGCATATTTGTTAGAATGACGTTAACCTCTGGTTTATAGCTCACAAGACGATTTGTCCGTAATTGAGTGTGTGACCTGCCAAAACAACCCCCTGCGGCCGCGCATGGGCATACGTCTGGAAACGGGAGATTGACGTGTACGATCGACGACTTGAGGCCATATCGGCCGCCGCGGAGCTGGGAAGCTTCTCGCGTGCCGCGGCAAAGCTGCGCGTGTCGACGCCGGCACTCGTCAAGCAGGTTTCGGGCTTCGAGGCCGAGTTCGGCATCACGCTGTTCGAGCGGTCGCACTCGGGCGTTAAGGTGACGCCGGCTGGTGCGCTACTGGTGGACGACGCGCGCTCGATCATGCGCCAGTCCGAGGACGCACTGCGTCGTGCCCGGCGCGCGGCGGGCGATGGCGGTGCGGTGCGCTTGGGCGTGTCGATGATGTGCCCGGGGCGCCAGACGCTGTCGATGTGGACGGACGTGCACGAGCTGGAGCCGTCGTTGCGCTTTGAGATTGTGCCGGTGAGCGATCTCTATGACGAGCGCGAATCCGTTATGCGCAGCCTGGGGCGCGAGGTGGATGTGGTGCAGTCGAGTTTTTCGACCCCGCGCTGGGGCGACGCCTGCCAAAAGCTCCTCATCGTCAACGTGCCGTTTTATATCGACGTGCCGCGCACGAGCCGGCTCGCGCGCAAGACGCGCATCACGGTTGCCGACCTGGAGGGCATGCGCCTGCGCGTGCTCCGTCACGGCAACGACGCCATGGACAGCCTGCGCATCGATCTTTTGGCCGACGGCGGCGTGGACGTGATCGATGTGGATAGCTTTGACTTTGCGCTGTTCAACGATGCCGAGGAAAAGGGCGACGCGGTGCTCACCTGCGGAGCTTGGTCAGGCGTACACCCGGCCTTTGTAGGCGTGCCGTTCCTGTGCGGCCGCGAGGTGCCGGTTTTTTTGCACTATCCGCTCGAGCCAACCCTCCAAGTACAAAAATTCGTCAACGCCATGGCCCAACTCCTCAACTAGCTCATTTAGGACGGGGCTTTTTAGCTGCATCGGGCATGGTCCCGGATAAGGGGTCGAAGACTGCTATAAAAAGAGGCCCTGGCCAACCGGCCAGGGCCTCACTAACTTTTATTCCGTTCTAAACGACGGGCTGATTGCGCGTAGGAGGGTGCCCCGCCGCCCCCGGGGCACCCTCCGTCAGTAACCGGTCCTACTCGAGCTCAAACGCACCGGTATACAGCTGGTAGTAGTACCCGCGCTTGGCGATCAGCTCGTCGTGGCTGCCGCGCTCGATGATCCGTCCGTGGTCCAGCACGCAGATCAGGTCGGAGTTGCGCACGGTGCTCAAACGGTGTGCGATGACAAACGTGGTTCTGCCCTCCATCAACGCGTCCATGCCACGCTGCACCAATGCCTCGGTGCGGGTGTCGATGCTCGACGTGGCCTCGTCCAGAATCATTGCGGGCGGGTCGGCCACCGCGGCGCGCGCGATCGAAATCAGCTGGCGCTGTCCCTGCGAAAGTCCGCTGCCGTCGCCCTCGAGCACGGTGTCGTAGCCCGCCGGCAGCATGCGGATAAACCCGTCGGCGTTGGCCAGGCGCGCCGCCTCGATGCACTGCTCGTCCGTGGCGCCAGGGCAGCCGTAGCGGATGTTGTCCATAACGGTGCCGGTGAACAGGTTCACGTCCTGTAACACGACGCCCAGGCTTCGGCGCAGGTCGGCCTTGCGGATCTTGTTGATGTTGATGCCGTCGTAGCGGATTTTGCCGTCGTCAATGTCGTAGAAGCGGTTGATCAGATTGGTGATCGTGGTCTTTCCGGCGCCCGTCGCGCCCACGAGCGCAATCTTCTGCCCGGGCTCGGCGTCGAGCTCGATATCGTGCAGCACGAGCTTTTGGGGTGCATAGCCAAAGTCCACATGGTCGAGCACGATATGCCCCTTGAGCGGCACGAGCTCGCAGCTGTCGTCGTGATGCGGGTTCTTCCAGGCCCAGCGTTCGGTTCGCTTGTTCGTTTCGACCAGCGCACCGTCCGCGCCCTCGTCCACGTTGACCAGCGTCACGTAACCGTCATCGGACTCGGGTTTCTCGTCCATGAGCGTAAAGATGCGCCCGGCGCCCGCAAGCGCGATGATGATCGAGTTGAGCTGGTTGGACACTTGCGCCACGGGGTTTATGAAGTTGCGCGAGAGCGTCAAGAAGGACGCAATGGCGCCGAGCGTGAGCGTGTCGAAACCGGTAAGTCCCAGGTTGGGTGTCCCCGCGATGGCCATGTAGCCACCGATCACGGCCACCACCACATAGATCAGGTAGCCAAACGCGTTCATCGTGGGCATGATCGAAATGCCCATGCCCTGCGCGTTTGTCGCGGCCTTTGCCCAGGCACGGTTGAGCCTGCTCATCCCGATGCGCGCGGCGTCTTCGTGACAAAAGATCTTGATGACCTTCTGCCCGCCGACCATCTCCTCGATGTAGCCGTTGAGCGCGCCGAGCGTATCTTGCTGCTCGATAGAAAACGCCCCGATGATCCCCGTGATGCGGCCCACGAACACGAATATCGTCGCCATGAGCACGCAGACCACTGCGGTGAGCCCCACGCTCACCCAAAGCATGCACACAAAGACCGCGACCAACGTGAACACCGAGCTCACAAGCTGCGAGAGCGACTGCGCGATCATCTGGCGCAGGGTGTCGGTGTCGTTGGTGTAGAGGCTCATGATATCGCCGTGAGCGTGCGTGTCGAAGTAGCGCAAGGGGAGCGTCTGCATGTGCGAGAACATGTCGTCGCGGATGCGCTTGAGCGCGCCCTGCGCCACGGTGACCATCGCGCGGTTGTAGACGAGTGTGGCCGCAACGCCCACCACATAGACGGCGCCGATGGTGATGAGTGCGTGTGCGAGACCCGTCCATACGGGAGCGTCGGTCGCCAAAAGCGGGATGATGTAGTCGTCGATAAGCGTCTGCAAAAACATCGACGACGCGGCGCTCGCGATGGCAGAGATCAGAATGCATGCGACGACGGGTGCAAGCTGTCCTCGGTAGCAGGACATATACGAGAGCAGGCGCCTGACGGTTGCCATATCGAGCTGCATCGCGGACATGTCGGTGCCCGGTGCCGCTCCGTTTGCGGGGCGTTTGGTTTGCTTACTCATCCTCTGCCGCTCCCTTCTGCTGCGACTCAAAGACCTCGCGATAGATATCGCTCGTGCGCAAGAGCTCTTCGTGTGTGTCCACCGCGCTGATACGTCCGTCGTCCATGACCACGATCTTGTCGGCGTGCATGACCGAGCTCACGCGCTGCGCGATCACGATCTTGGTCGTGGTGGGCAGGTACTCGGCAAGACCCTGTTGGATCTTCGCATCGGTCTTGGTGTCGACGGCGCTCGTGGAGTCATCGAGCACGAGCACGCGCGGCTTGGCCACGAGAGCGCGGGCGATGCACAGGCGCTGCTTCTGGCCGCCCGATACGTTGGTGCCGCCTTGCTCGATCACGGTTTGGTAGCCGTTGGGCATCTGGTCGATGAACTCGTTCGCACAGGCGAGCTCGCAGGCGCGCGCCAGCTCCGCGTCGTTGGCCTCGGCATCACCCCAGCGCAGGTTCTCGGCGATGGTGCCGCTAAAGAGTTCGTTTTTCTGCAGCACCATGGCCACCTGGCCGCGTAGCGCATCGAGGTCGTAGTCGCGCACGTCGACGCCGCCCACGCGCACGGTGCCGGCGGTGACATCGTAGAGGCGGGCAATGAGGTTCACGAGGCTCGACTTGGACGAGCCCGTGCCGCCGATGATGCCCACGACCTCGCCGCTCTTGATGGTGAGGTTTACGTCCTCGAGCACGTTTCTCTCGGCCTTGCTCGCGTAGGCAAAGCTCACGTGGTTAAACTCCACGGAACCGTCCGCAACCTGCGTGACGGCGCGACCGGGCTCGGGGCTCGCGATGTCGCTATGTTCGTTAAGCAGCTCGGCGATGCGCTGGGCCGAGCTTTGGGCGATCACGATGAGCGTAAAGACCATGGAGAGCATCATGAGCGCCATGAGGATCTGTATGGCGTAGGTAAAGAGTGCGGTGAGTTGCCCCGTGGTGAGACCGAGCGCGGCGTTGTTGCCCGAGGCCACGATGGCCTTGGCGCCGATCCAAGAGATGAGGATCATGCAGGCGTACATGCAGGCCTGCATAAGCGGCGTGTTGAGCGAGATAAGGCGCTCGCCGCGCGCGAAGTCCTCGTAGATGCGCTGGCTGATGGCCTCGAACTTGCCGATCTCGTGCTCCTCGCAGTTGAACGACTTGACCACGCGGATACCCGCGACGTTTTCCTGAACCACGTTGTTGAGCGTGTCATAGGTGGCGAAAACGCGTGTGAAGATGCTGCTTACGCGCCACATAATGAGTCCGAGTGCGATAGCGAGGATGGGGATCACGGCAAGGAACACGAACGAGATCTGTCGGTTGATGGTAAACGACACGATCCAGCAGAACGCGAGCATCACGGGGCCGCGCACGCCCATGCGGATGATCATCATGTAGGCGTTCTGCACGTTGGTGACGTCGGTGGTGAGGCGTGTGACGATCGAGCCGGTGGAGAACTTGTCGATGCTGCCAAAAGAGAAGGTCTGCACGTTGTCGTACATATCGTCGCGCAGGTTGGCGGCGAAGCCCACCGAGGCACGTGCACCCATCCAGGCGCCGCCGGCGCCCACTCCAAACTCGAGAACGGCAAGGACGAGCAAGGCGATGCCAAGGTGCCAGACCTTGCCCATATTGCCTGCCTGGATGCCGCGGTCGATGAGGTCGCTCATGACGAGCGGGATCGCGATCTCGAGTATCACCTCCAGGATCGAAAGCAGGATGGCGGCGACGGAGCTCTGGCGGTATTGTCGCAGGCTCCGTGCAAGCGTTCGTATCATGCATGTTCCTTTCTGTACGAATCGGGTTGAAGTTACGTAGCAAGCTACAGAATAGGGCGTAAAGAAGCCCGCCGCAGGCGAATCGAATCCGGCGAGCGACGGGTACTGATGAGGCTATTGCTTATTGTTTGCAGACGTTGGCGTAGATTCGCCTGAGCATGCGGATGAGCTCCGTCTGCTCGCGTTTATCAAGGCCGGCGAGCAGTTCTTGGTCGCGTTCGCGCATGGTGGCACGCATGCGGTCGCCGGCATCGTGTGCCTTGTCCGTGAGCTCAACGACCTTATTGCGTCGGTCATCCTCGGCTACCCAGGTGCGCACAAAGCCGTTTTTCTCGAGCCGGCTGACGAGGCCGGAGACCGTTGGGTGGGAGACCTTGAGGTTGGTTTCGATCTCTTTTTGGAGCGCCTGGCCAGCGTGCTCGATAAGGTAGACGATCACCTGACTTTGCGCAAAAGTGAGCCCTTGCTCCTTAAGATCCGCGTCGGCAGACGCCTGCATGCGCTCGTTGATCACCTTAAAAAGGGGTCCAACGGCATCTTCAGGAAACATTCCAGCTGCCATCCTTTCTGTAGCATGTTACGTTTATACCACAACTCGAAGCATGCGACATATTCTTCACGAAACTGTCCTCGCTTTACGGCCTTTGGGGTCGTCTAATATCGGGACCTGACTATTCGGCAAACAATATCTGCAGGTAATCGCGTTTTCCGTGGAGAACACGGTCAATATAGACCTTCTGGTGAAAGCGGTAAAACGCGAGATAATTGTCACAGATCACGAACCGGTAATCGGAGCGTAGGGGATAGATCGATGAGAGTGGCGTGCCCGACTCCGGGAAGCTGGAGAGCAGGTCTATCCGAGCGAGGATGCCCTCTACGATTCTCTCCGCTGCTGCGGGATTGTCCTTTTCGACGGCAATATAGTCCCAGATGTCGTCGAGATCTTGCAGAGCCAGCGGAGAGTAGACAACCTCGCAGCTATGCATGGCTTGCGGCCTTGTGGCGGAAGTGTGCGGCGACGTCATTCGACGAGACCCATCCGCCCTGCTCACCCGAGTTGCGCCCGCGCTCAAGTTCCGTCATCAGCGTGCTGATGGCGCAAAACCGGTCGTAATCTTTCATGTCGAGTACCGCGTAGCAACCGTGCCCGTTTTTGGTCAGGAACACTGGGGAGCCCTCGCGGACATCGGAGAGCACCTCGTTGTAATTGCGTAAATCGGAAACAGGCTTAATGGCAGGCATATAAGGCTCCAATCGATGTGCGGGAACTTACGATAAATTATACGATTAATATGCAGCACCCGCCAGCCAAATCATCCACACAAAACGAGCCCCTGGCCAGCCGGCCAGGGGCTCACTAACTTTTATTCCGTTTTAAACGACGGGCTGATTGCGCCCGGGAGACCTCCGTGGAACAAGCCTATCTACTCGAGCTCAAATGCACCCGTGTACAGCTGGTAGTAGTACCCGCGCTTAGCGATCAGCTCGTCGTGGTTGCCGCGCTCGATGATGCGGCCGTGATCCAGACAGATGATCGCGTCGGAGTTGCGCACGGTGGAGAGACGGTGCGCGATGACAAACGTCGTGCGGCCCTCCATGAGCTTATCCATGCCCGCCTGCACGATGGCCTCGGTGCGGGTGTCGATGGAGCTCGTGGCCTCGTCCAGAATCATTGCCGGCGGATCGGCGACGGCGGCGCGTGCGATCGAGATCAGCTGGCGCTGGCCCTGCGACAGCTGTGCGCCGTTGCCGGTGAGCATCGTGTCGTAGCCATCGGGCAGGCGGGTGATAAAGTCGTCCGCGCCCGCGAGCTTGGCCGCCGCGATGCACTCCTCGTCGGTGGCATCCAGGTTGCCGTAGCGGATGTTGTCCATCACGGTGCCAGTGAACAGGTTCACGTCCTGCAGCACCACGCCCAGCGAGCGGCGCAGATCTGCCTTGCGGATCTTGTTGACGTTGATGCCGTCGTAGCGGATCTTGCCGTCGGCAATGTCGTAGAAGCGGTTGATGAGGTTGGTGATGGTCGTCTTACCGGCACCGGTGGCGCCGACAAACGCGACCTTCTGACCCGGCTTGGCGTATACGGACACGCCGTGCAGCACCTCGTGGTCGGGCGCGTAGCCAAAGTCCACGTTGTCCATGACCAGGTCGCCGCGCAGCGGTACGTACTCGATCTCGCCGGTTGCGCGGTGCGGATGCTTCCATGCCCACATGCCGGTGTGGTGGTCGGCCTCCTCGAGCTCCCAGGTCTCGGGGTTCACCTGCGCGTTGACGAGTGTCACGTAGCCCTCGTCGGCCTCGGGCTCCTCGTCGATGAGCTCAAAGATGCGGTCGGCGCCGGCGAGGCCCATGACCACGGCGTTGATCTGCTGCGAGATCTGGCCGATCTGTCCGCAGAACTGCTTGGTCATGTTAAGGAACGGTACCACGACGGCGATGGACAGCGCCATGCCCGATATGCTCAGGTTGGGCACGCCCAGCGCCAGGAAAATGCCGCCCGCCAGTGCGACCAGCACGTAGAGCAGGTTGCCCAGGTTCATAAGGATGGGCATGAGGATGTTGGCGTACATGTTGGCCTTCTGGGAGACCTCGAAGAGCTTTTCGTTGCGCTCGTCAAAATCGGCCTCGGCGGCAGACTCGTGGCAGAACGCCTTGACGACCTTCTGGCCGTTCATGACCTCCTCGATATGGCCCTCGACCACGCCGAGTTCGGTCTGCTGCGCAATGAAGAAGCGCGCGGAGTTGGAGCCGAGCAGCTTGGTCATAAAGGTCATAAAGGCGACGCCGGCGATGATGACCAGGCACATCCACACGCTGTAGTACAGCATGATAAAGAACACCGTGACGATGATGATGATCGTCATGAGCAGGTTGGGCAGCGACTGGCTGATCATCTGACGCAACGTGTCGATGTCGTTGGTGTAGTGGCTCATGATATCGCCGCGCTGGTGCGTGTCGAAGTAGCGGATCGGCAGGTCCTGCATACGGTTGAACATCATCTCGCGCAGCTTCTCGAGCGAGCCCTGCGTGACGATAGCCATGGCGCGGTTCCAGAAGAGCGAGGACAGGACACCGACGCCGTAGATGCAGGCGAGGGTGGTCACGAGCTGCAGAATCTTGGGCTGTGCGGCTTCCCAATCGCCCGACTGCCACGATTCGCTAATAATCTGCAGGGCGCTCTGCAGGAAGGTTGCGCCGATGGAGTTGATGATGGCGCAGAGCACCACGCCGGCGACGACGAGGGGCAAAAGCACAGGATAGAAGCCAAAGAGCGTCTTGATGAGGCGCGACATGGTGCCGCCCTTGCGGTTGAGCGCGCGCTCGGCGGTCGTTGCCTTACTCATGGGCCTCGCCTCCTTCCTGAGTCTGAGCTTGCGTTGCGGTCATGTCGGTGTTGTCTGCCGCCGTGTTCGCGTCGCCAGAGACGTCGTCGGCGTCTTGCGTACCTTCGGCAGACATCTTGTTTTGCGAGGTAAAGGTCTCTCGGTAGATCTCGCTCGTCTTGAGCAGCTCTTCGTGGTTGCCGATCTGTGCGATGCGGCCGCCCTCCATGACAATGATGCGGTCTGCGTCCTGCACGGAGCTGATGCGCTGGGCGATGATGATCTTGGTCGTGTTGGGCAGATAGCTTGCCAGACCTGCGCGAATCTTGGCGTCAGTCTTGGTGTCGACGGCGCTGGTGGAGTCGTCCAGGATCAAGATCTTGGGGCGACGCAGCAGGGCGCGTGCAATGCACAGGCGCTGCTTCTGACCGCCCGAAACATTAGAGCCGCCCTGTTCGATCCAGGTGTCGTAGCCCTTGGGGAAGCCGTCGACAAACTCGTCGGCGCAGGCCAGATGTGCCGCCTCGCGGACTTCCTCGTCGGTGGCGTTCGGGTCGCCCCAACGCAGGTTCTCGGCGATGGTGCCGCTAAACAGCACGTTTTTCTGCAGCACCATGGCGACCTGGTGACGCAGCGCGTCCAGGTCGTAGTCGCGCACGTCCACGCCGCCCACGCGCACAGCGCCTTCGGTGGTGTCGTACAGGCGGGCGATGAGGTTAACGAGCGTGGACTTGGCCGAGCCAGTGCCGCCGATGATGCCGATGGTCTCGCCGCTCGTAATGTGCAGGTCGATATCGTCGAGCGCCTGGCGTTTCGCATGCGCGGAATACTTAAAGCTCACGTGGTCAAAGTCGATGGAACCGTCGGCAACCTCGAGCACGGGCTCGGCGGGATCGGCGATCGTGGGCTCGGCGGCCAGCACCTCGGCAATGCGGTGTGCCGATTCGTCGGCCATGGTCACCATGACAAAGATCATCGACAGCTGCATCAGGCTCATGAGAATCTGGAAACCATAGGTAAAGGTCGAGGAGAGCTGGCCCACGTCGAACAGCGTGCCCTGGCTCGTGATGATGAGCTTGGAGCCCAGGTAGATGATGACGACAAACGCGCCGTTGACGCAGATGTTCATCATGGGGTTGTTAAAGGCGAGCAGCTTCTCGGCGCGGGTGAAGTCCATCTGGACGTCGCGCGCGGCGGTCGCGAACTTCTCCTTCTCAAAGTCTTCGCGCACATAGCTCTTGACCACGCGCATGCCGGTGACGTTTTCCTCGACGGACTCGTTAAGGGCATCGTACTTGTGGAACACGCGCGAGAAGATGGGGCGCACCTTAAAGATGATAAAGAACAGTCCAAAGCCCAGCAGCGGAATGATGACCAGGTAGACCATGGCGACGCTACCGCCCATGATAAACGCCATGGTAAAGGCGAAGATCAAGACAAGCGGCGCGCGCACGGCGATACGGATGATCATCATAAAGGCCTGCTGCACGTTGTTGATATCGGTGGTCAGGCGCGTGACGAGCGAGGAGCTCGAGAACTCATCGATGTTGGCAAAGCTGAACGTCTGGATCTTGTAGAACAGGTCGTGACGCAGGTTCTTGGCGAAGCCGCAACTCGCATGGCTGCAGGTGATGCCGGCAGCGGCGCCAAAAGCAAGCGACGTCAGCGCGATGAGCACCAAAAAGCCTGCGGTGGGAAGCATCTCGGCTACGGTGGCGCCGTCTTTGATGGCGTCGATCAGGTTGGCGGTGATAAATGGAATCAGCATCTCGCAGAGCACCTCGCCAAGCACGAGCAGCGGCGTGGCAACGGTGACTTTCATATAGTCGCGGATGCTTCCCATGAGGGTTTTAATCATCCAGTTCCTCCCAGGTTACGCGGATTTTATCGAGCATTTCGGCGAGGTCCTCGCGCTCGTCATGGGTGAGCGCGCTAAAGGCCTGCTCTCTAAAGCGAATGCGGGCCGCCTGCTCTACGTGGGCCTTTTCCCATCCCGCTTCGGTCAGGCGAATGGTGAGCTGCCGCCGGTCTTTGGGATTGCGGCTGCGCTCGATAAGGCCGGCGCATTCGATCTTGGAGAGAATCTCGGAAAGCGAACCGGGCTTAAGATCAAAGTGCAGGCCTAGTTCCTGCTGTGACATCTCGCCGTTTGGCTGCTTGGCGAGCAAGCAGACGATGGGGGCCTTTCCCGAGGCGCCGCCGCCGTGAAAGTGCAGAAAGTGGCCGCAGAAGCCCAGCCCGTTTAGGATGTGCTTGGCGAGCGCGTCTGATTGGGACTGTGCCGCGGGCGCATCTGCGGGTTCATGGGGGTCGCCGCCCGGCGTGTGGGGGCAGAGGCCGATGTGGTCATCGCACATGGTGTCGCTCCTTTCTTTAGTTAGGTAGTGAAATTGTTTTGTGCCTAACTAATTTAGGAGTGCAAGAAATAAATGTCAAGGTACCAAACTTATTAAGTTACGGCGTTTGGTAAAACGCCGTAACCGCTCGACGCTGCAAACGCTCCTAAGCGGCAATCTGATCCCTTGGGGACGAAGGAAAAGGTATCGTTTTGGGCTGCGATGATGCCTTTCGAAGCGGCTTTGCCAAAAACTATGCCTAATTACTACGATGAATCCGGCATCCCCGACCATAACAGCTGTTTCTGAAAAAGCGCAAGCTATCTACCTGCGGTTTTGTTGGAGTGAAATTTGTTGTGGTTGGAGGTGGGCGGTTAAACGTAGTAAATAGACATAGTTTTGAAATGGCGCTATATGAGTAGTATCAACTAGGCCGTTATGGAGCAAACAGCCCCCATTTCCGAAACCTTTCCGCAACAATTTGCCCTTCGTACCGCTCGCCTCTGCCCACAACGCCTCCTGCGCTACACTTAGTCGCACTGTGGCGCTGCTGCGCCGCGCCCGAAACAAGGGAGACCCTCATGAAGAATACTCAGCTGCTGCTGATTAACGATATGTGCGGCTACGGCAAGGTCGCGCTTTCCGCCATGCTGCCGGTGCTGTCGCACATGGGCTACCGTATCCATAACCTGCCGACGGCACTTGTGTCCGATACGCTCAACTATCCCAAGTTCTACATCCACGACACCACCGAGTACGTGCGCCAGAGCCTCGCCATCTGGGAGGAGCTCGGCTTTGAGTTCGACGCCATCTCCACCGGCTTTATCGTGACCGAGGAAGAGACGCGTATCATCTCGGACTTTTGCCACCGCCGCGCGCAAAAGGGCACCAAGGTGTTCGTCGATCCCATCATGGGCGACAACGGCAAGCTCTATGCCGGTGTGCCCGAGTCCACGATTGGCCTTATGCGGCACCTGCTGGAGTGCGCAGACTACGCGGTGCCCAACTACACCGAGGCCTGTCTGCTCGCCGATACGCCTATTGCAGAGCAGATCACGCCCGATGAGGCCCGCGCCCTTGTGGACGCCGTGCGCGAGCTGGGTGCCAAGTCGGTGGTCATTACGAGCGCCGTGGTAAATGGCACGAACGCGGTTATCGGTTACGACCATGTGGCGGGGGAGTACTTCACGATTCCCTTTGAGCTCATTCCGGTCTATTTCCCGGGTACGGGCGATACGTTCTCGGCGGTGCTCATGGGCCGCGTTATGGCAGGTTGGAGTCTGCAGCGCGCGACGTCCGATGCCATGCGTGTGGTGGCTGAGCTTATCGAGCGCAATGCCGACCAAGAGGACAAGTCGGCTGGCCTTCCCATCGAGGCCTGCCTGGATGTGATTGACCATGAGTAATGCTGGCGAGGACGGCGTCAAGCCTGCGGGCGAGAACAGGCCGCTCGGCGCGCCGCGTGGCAAGCGGCCGCGTATCCGCGTGAGCTGCGTGGACCAGCTGGGGACGTGCCACTGCCACCACGGTCACAAGCCGGGCGACGTTTTTGACTTCGACCGCGATCGCGGCAAGATGTGCTCCATGGCCTGCCACGTGGGCTTTCCCTATATCGATATCCTGCGCTACGGCGGAACCGTGCCTGGAAACGAGCCCGGTACGGCAAAGTTCTGCTGCCCCGAGGTCGATACTCTGAACGTCTGGCTTGCCGAGATCGTCGACGAGTAACCGAGCGAGGATTTTCTCCCGTCGAAATATCGAGCGTGGATTATCTCCCGTTTTGGGCGCAATTTCGCACTCAAAGTGGGAGATAGTCCTCGCTCGATTTGTATGCGAGAATCCCGACCTCACTTATGCCCATGCTTAGGCGCACGCGTCGTTGCTCTGTGCGCGAGTAAGCTCAAATTTCTGCATTTCATCAAATTTCGGTACTAAAAATCTCTGCATTTCATCGATAATAGTCGATATAAATATCTGCATTTCATTTATCGAGGCGATGGGAGAGCTTATGTTTCGCAGGAAAATCGCTGATGAGCTTGATTGTTGGCAGAGATCCATTGAACGAAAGGCGTTGTTCGTCACGGGTTCTCGCCAAATCGGTAAGAGCTACTCGATTCGCGAGTTCGGTAAGTCAAACTACGCAACCTATATCGAGCTCAATCTCGCGGAAAATCGCCAGGCAAAAGATGCTCTTCTCGAGGCACGGGATGCCGACGATTTCATCAGCAGGGTGACGCTTCTCTCGGGAAAGCCGATAGCACCGGGCAAAACGCTCGTGTTTATCGATGAGGTCCAAGAGGCCCCCGACATCATGACGATGGCAAAGTTCCTTGTTGAGGACGGGAGGTGCCGCTGGGCGTTTTCGGGGTCAATGCTCGGGACCCAGTTCAAGGGCGTTAGGTCCTATCCCGTGGGATATGTTCACGAGCTTAGGTTGTTCCCGCTCGATTTTGAGGAGTTTTGCTGGGCGATCGGGGTGAGCGAGGGAGCTCGCCAAACGATACGCGACGCGTGTATCAGCGAGAAGCCCATTCCTGATTACATTCACGACGCGATGATGGCAAACTTCAGGACCTATACCGTTGTCGGTGGAATGCCAGAGGTCGTGCAGCGTTTCCTTGACACGCGGGGCGACCTTGCCTCTGTTCGTCAGCTACAGTCAGAGCTCAACGAACAGTACCGGCGGGATATCTCCAAGTATGCAAGCGGGCGAGCCCTTCAGGTGCAGAGCATTTACGATCAGCTCCCTATTATGCTCGAGGCCGAAAACAAACGCTTCGTGCTCAATTCCATTGACCCCAAGGCGCATTACGACAAGTACCAGCGAGATTTTGTCTGGCTTGTCGATGCCGGCGTTGCTCTCAAGGCGGATATCGTAACCGAGCCAAAGTCGCCCCTGCTCAAGACGGCACGGCCATCGCAGTTCAAGCTATACCAATCGGATACGGGCATGTTGATGGCGCGCTACCCCGTTGGCGTCGCCCAGGCGGCGTATCTTGATAGCAAGGAACCCAATCTGGGCGGTATTTACGAAAACGTGGTGGCCCAGCAGCTGACTGCCCAAAATCGCCAGCTTTACTACTATCAGACAAAGAAGCGCGGCGAAGTGGACTTTGTGGTCGACGGACCGGATGGAACGGCTGTTCCGATCGAGGTTAAATCGGGTTCCTATTACCACGCGCACGCCGCGCTCGGCCATGTGCTTGATACGGCCGAATATGGTGTAAGGCTCGGGATTGTTTTCTCGAGAGGCAACGTTGAACGCAGCGGAGCTGTTCTTTATTTGCCGCTATATGCGACCTGGGCCCTTTCGGATGTTTTGGGTGACTCCTGTGCCGAGGGGATAAAGCTGGAGGTCAAGCCGGTCTAGGGACAGTCCCCGACGCGACAAAGGGATAGTGCCTTTGTCGCATCCGCTATCCGAGATAATGAGCGTGGATTTTCTCCCGTCTAGAGCGCACTTGAATGCTCAAAGTGGGAGAAAATCCACGCTCGATCTGTATGCCGATGACGCGGCTCACGAGGTGAACCTACAGCTGCTCGAGCATAGCGGTGCAGCCGGCGAGCACGTCGCGGTAGGTGGCATCGAAATTGCCGGTATACCAGGGATCGGCCACGTCGCCGGGGCGCTCGGTCCAATCGAGCAAGCGCGTAATCTTGCCGTCGGGGTCGTCGCCAAAGATGCGACGCAGGCCGCGCGCGTTCTCAGCATCCATATAGACAATGTGATCCCAGTCGCCATACTCCGCGCGACGCACCTGGCGCGCGCGATGTGCTACGACGGGAATCCCGACCTCGCGCAGCTTGGCAACGGTACCGTGATGCGGCGGGTTGCCGATCTCCTCAGTCGAGGTCGCAGCAGAATCAATGACGAACTCCGCCTCGCGCCCGGCACGGCGCACCAGCTCAGTAAACACCGACTCAGCCATCGTCGAGCGGCAGATATTCCCATGGCAGATAAACAGTACGCGTTGCATAGGACGATACCTTTCATATAGAGGGCTGCTAAAGAGTCGAAGCCGGGCGCATACAGAGTTTTATTTCTTGGCCAGTTTGAAGTAACGCTCAAATATCAATTCGAAAACGTAATAGAACATCAATCGACTGTCGAGGTCCATGCTGCCCAAGCGGATTTCTTTTTGCACGGTGTAGATAGGGTAGTCGGCTAGTTTCGAGAGAGAATTTCGAGAAAAGCCGGTGAGTGTGACGACCTTGCATCAGCGCGTTTTGGCTATCGATGTGGCGTCAATAGACACCTGCGTCTCGCCGCTTACGGAAACGCTGAAGACCAGGTCGTTTTTGCCGAGGAGCTCTGCGTAATGCCTCATGACATGACGTTCACTGAGCGTATCGGTGTTCTTGCCCATTATTTTGAGCTTTTCAGCCATCTCGAGGCACGGGTATTTCGAAAAGCCCGAGCAGAAGAACACGATATGCGAGGCATCCTGGATAAGACTCACAACCGAATCGATGACCCTGTCGTTAAGCAGATCTTTGGTCTGTACGAGCTGGGTATCAAGAGGAAGTGCCTCGATAGTGAATCGATTGCGGTCGAGCGAGGCGGAATACGATTGTTTGAGCTCCGTAAACCCCGAGAAGCCAAGCTTATGGGCAAGCCTGACGATTGTATTGGGAGCGACGAAGAACCGTTCAGCAACGCTCTTAAGCGTGACATCGTCAATATCATCACGCAGCTCGATGATGTAGCGCATGATCTCGCTTTCGAGATCGTTGAGCTTGCTCTCGCCAGCTCGCACATGATCATAAAAAGATTCTTGATCTTTCATAAGATGTTTCAGCCCCTCGCATCTCGCCGTACATATGGTACCGCTTTGTGTAGCCAGGTGAGAAATCGGTAGTCGGTCAAGATTGCCTATTGCCCATGAACTGGGCAAACGCGCGTGTCTGCCTACACATATCTGTGTCGTGAGCGAAATCATGTGTCCCCGTTTCGCATTGGCCCACACGGGGATTCGCAAATGACCTTATGTCGCAAAATATCAATCGAAACGAAGCAAGCCGAGGACAACCGCGGAGCCCAAGGTCTTCGAGAACACCGATCAGCCAACCCTGGAGGGACGGAACATGAAGGATAAGCTCAATATTGTGATCGTTGGCGGCGGCTCCACGTGGTGCCCTGGCATTCTTAAAGCCCTGACCAAGCACATGGACATTCTGCCGCTGAACCGCGTGATGCTCTATGACATCGATGCCGAGCGTCAGCGTCCGATCGGCGAGTTTGGCAAGATCCTCTTCGCCGAGGAGGAGCCCGGTGTGGAGTTCGGTTACACCACCGATAAGGACGAGGCTTACACCGACGTCGACTTTGTGCTCTGCCAGATTCGTACCGGCGGCTACGAGATGCGTAGCAAGGACGAGAAGATTCCGCTGCATATGGGAATCATCGGCCAGGAAACGGTGGGCCCTGGCGGCATGGCTTACGGTATGCGCTCCATGCATGACATGGTTGAGATCGTCAACGACGTTCGCGCTCATAGCCCGGAGGCGTGGATTATCAACTACACCAACCCGGCTGCTATTGTGGCATATGGTCTCGAGCGCGTCCTGCCCGACGAGCATCGCGTCCTCAACATCTGCGATCAGCCCGTCAACCTCATGCGCTCTTACGGTCGCCTGCTCGGTCGCGATATGAGCAAGACGGAGCCCGTGTACTTTGGCCTCAATCACTTCGGTTGGTTCAAGCACATCTACGATGAAGAGGGCCATGACCTCGTCCCGCAGATTAAGGAGTACACGGAGAAGAACGGCTTCCTTCCTGCCGATGCCGAGCAGCGTGACCAGTCCTGGCTTGATACCTACGCCATGGTCAAGGACATGCTCGAGGACTTCCCCGACTATCTGCCCAACACTTATCTGCAGTACTATCTGTATCCCGAGTACAAGGTCGCTCACCTCGACCCCGACTACACTCGCTCCGACGAGGTTATCAACGGTCGTGAGAAGCGCGTGTTCGCCGAGTGCGAGCGTGTTGCCAAAGTCGGCACCGCAAAGAACTCCTCGGTTGTGCAGAACGATGCTCATGGCGATATGATCGTGGAAATCACCTCGGCCATTTATCGCAACACCAACAAGACCTTCATTGTCATCGTGCCCAACAACGGCATTATCGAGGGTATGCCCGATGACGCCATGGTCGAGGTCGCGGCAAGCGTGGGCGCCAATGGCCCGCAGCCCTATGCTGTTGGCAAGATCGGTACCTTCTATCGCGGCCTTATGGAGAATCAGTACGCCTATGAGCGCCTGACTGTTGAGGCTTGGATGGAGGGTTCCTACGAGAAGGCTCTGCAGGCACTCACGCTTAATCGTCTGGTCGGTGACGCCAAGAAGGCTCGCAAAGTGCTCGACAAGCTCATCGAGGCCAATAAGGATTACTGGCCGGAGCTTAAGTAGCTAGTTCCATAGCGCTTGATAACTGTTATGGGGCGTGTGGGCTGTAGAGCTGCACGCCCCGTTTCTTTAAGAGGGGTATCCCATGAACAAAGATGAGCTGCTGGCAAAGTTCCAGCGCCTGGGCAAAGTCCTCATGACGCCCGTGCTGATTCTGCCAATTGCCGGCATCCTTCAGGGCTTTGGTAATGCCTTTACCAGCCCCACTCTTACGGCAGCTGTTCCCTGGCTTGCTGCTCCGGGCTTTGCGATTTTCTTTTCGATTCTCAAGGCCGCTGCCGGCATCGTTATGAGCAACATCCCGGTTATCTTCTCGATTTGTCTCGCCTATGGCTTCGCCAAGTCCGAGAAGGCTACCGCGGCGCTTTGTGGCTTTTTGGGCTACATGTGCATGAATTCCGTGATGGGCACGTTCCTTACGGCGACTGGCGTTATCGATCCCGCGAATCTTACGACGGGCCAGAGCACGATCCTCGGCATCACCACGCTCGACACTGGCGTTATCGGCGGTCTTCTGGTGGGCGCAATCGTCGCATGGTTGCATAACCGTTACTACAAGATTGAGCTGCCTGCCGTGTTCTCCATCTTCAACGGTACGCGCTTTATCCCGGCGGTGACGCTGCTCTCATGCAGCATCCTCGCATTGGTCATGTCCTTTGTTTTCCCGTTTATTCAGAACGCTCTCGGTGCGCTGTCCGAGTTCATCAAGACTACGGGTGCCTTTGGTGCATTTGTCTACGGCGCCGGCGAGCGCATGCTCCTGCCTTTTGGCCTGCATCACTTTGTCTATTTGCCGTTCTTCTTCACGTCGCTCGGTGGCGTCGAGACCATCGACGGCCAGACTGTTCAGGGCGCTATCAATATCTACAACGCGATCCTGGGCTCTCCCAGCACGCCGTTTAACATCGAGGTCAGCCGTTTTGTCATGAACGGCAAGGTTATCTTCGCCATGTTCGGCCTACCTGGCGCTGCACTCGCCTTCTACAAGACGGCGCTTCCCAAGAACAAGAAGAAGACCGCAGCACTCATGATCGCCATCGTGGTGCCTTGCATCCTCTCCGGCATTACCGAGCCGCTCGAGTACTCCTTCCTGTTTATCGCGCCCATCCTCTACGTGTTCCACGCTCTCATGGCTGGTCTTGCTTATGCGCTGACCTATATCCTGCAGTTCAACGTGGCTGGCTCCGCGTCCTTCGGCGGCCCGCTCTTGTCGTTGATCTTTAACGGCATTATGGGTGCAGCCAAGGGCTCCAACTGGCAGGTTATCCTGTTCCTCGGCCCCATCTACTTCGTGGTGTACTACTTCGTCTTCAAGTTCATCATCCTTAAGAAGGACCTTAAGACCCCTGGCCGCGAGGAAGAGTCCGACGATGAGGCCGCAAAGGCTCCCAAGACTGTGATCAGCGACCTCATTCCCGCCATCGTTGAGGCAGTGGGCGGCGACAACAATATTAAGTCTGTCGAGGCCTGCTTCACCCGTCTGCGCATCCAGCTCAATGACTGTGACAAGGTGGTTGATGACGCCGAGTTTACCGAAAAGCTCGAAGCGCGTGGCATCGTGCATGTCAACGGCGGCGTGCAGATTGTCTACGGCAACATGGCATCTAACTACGCAACCCAGATGCGCGAGCTACTGGGTATGGAGTAAACGACTCGCATATCTATAAAATCCAGTATAAAAGGCGGCGGCAGACAATGCGTCTGCCGCCGCCTTTGAGATGCCCCGCGCACATTTCGTGTACTTCGGATACACGAAAACTGGAAAATCGTGCATTCGAAGTACATGAGATCGAACCACAGCTAAAGGAGCTGGCTTAGCCTGTCGTCAGGTAAGCGTCGCGACTGGAACGATAGACGTTTTAGAGGGAACCTCGCTCTACGCTCTCGCCCGCTTGCGCTCCCAGCGAGCCAACTTAATCGTCACCAGCGTAAGCGCCCAGGCCACAAGCGAGAACGCGGCACCAACCGCGCCAACGTAGGCAATGCCAACGCTGCTCACCACGGCGCCGCCCACTGCGGTGCCAAACGAGATGCCGACGTTAAACGCCATGGGCTCAACCGAACTTGCGAGCACCATCGACTTGGGATGGCGGCTGCGTGCCACGTCCATAAAGTGCGTGATGCACGACACCGAGAACAGGTACATGAGCAACGCCAAGCTAAAGACAAAGACAAGTGCGAGCGGCATGGCAGCGCCCGCGACAAACAGCCCAAACAATGCCGCCGCCTGCAGCGCGAACGTAACCAGCAGTGCCTTCATGCCAAAACGCGCGTCGATCCATCCGCCCAGGATGTTCGAGATCAGGCAGAACACGCCGTAGGCCATAAGCGTGGTACTGGCTTCGACCGTGCCCATGCCCAGCACCTGCTCAAGATAAGGCGTCACGTAGCCGTAGAAAACGTAGACCGACCCCACGCCAAACAAAAAGATGAGCATGCCGGTGATAATGCTCGGCTCGCGCAGCAGACCCGCCTGCTCGCGAAAGGTGGCAGGCTCGTCGGTTTGCCCAGCGCGCGGCATAAACGCCACGAGCGCTCCGCAGATCAGAACGGCAAAGGTCAGCGTGCCGTACATGGCCACGTGCCAGTCGAGCGTGTCGGCCACGAACTTGCCAATCGAAGTGACAAAGACCATTGCCACGGAAAACGAACCATATACCACCGAGATGGCAAGCGAAGTTTGCTGCGGGGACAGCAGCTCGGGGATGTACGTCACGCCCACGGCGAGCAGTGCGCCCGAGACAGAGCCCAGGACAATGCGCGAGATAAACAGTACCTGGAAGTTGGGCGCCAACGCCATGACCAGGTTGCCGAGCACAAAGACAATGCTGTAGCACACGAGCAGCTGGTAGCGGCGGAACCGCCCCGTGCTGAGCGCGAGCACCGGCGTGGCGATAGCGTAGACCAGCGCGAACACGCTGATGAGCTGACCCGCGGTGGCAAGCGATATGCCGAGTTCCGTTGCCAAGTCGCTTTCGATACCGATGACCACGAACTCGGAGCAGCCGAGCGAGAATCCCAACAGCACGAGCAGCGCCAGGCAGAGCTTGGTGCGCGCGGGGGAGAGCGCGGCGGCGGTTGACTTACTTTTAGGCGTGGTTGCGGCGGTCAAGGTTGTCACTCCAATGTCGCATGAATAAGCGGGATTCAATCCCTGCAACTCTAACAGAATGTGTCAGGTGCCTGCCCCCTTTGTCGCAGGCTGCGCTTGCCTGTATAGTCGCAATACAGGCGAAGATGGTCTCAGGTACATCGCGGGCGACAGGAGATCCCATGGGTATGCACACGACAAAGGTTGCAGTGGGCGAGGGCAAGTTTGCGCTCGAGGCCCAGCTGACGGTGACGCCGCGAGGCATGGCGGTGTACGCCTGCTCGCCGGAGTTCGCGCACCTGGGCGCTACGGCGCAGGCCATTCCGCGCCCCGAGCCCGGCCGTACGGCGACGGTGAGCATCCTGGCCGTTCCGTGCCATCGAGATGAGATCCCGGCGCACGATATCGCGGCGGCGCTGGCCACGCGCTTTGGCGTGCCGGTAGTTGCAAGCACGGGTTTTCATGTGGAGAACGCGACCGCGGACGACTTGCGGCGCATGCTCGATACCACCAAGGAACTCATCGCCGCGCTCGAGGAGGCCGCAGCCCGCATTCTGCGCGCCGGCTGGGATGAGGGCGGCGCAGGCGCCGAGGTCGTGGCGGTCGATGCCGCGACCGGCGAGGCGCTTGGCCCCGTCGACCGCATCGAGGCCCATACCGGCGAGGGAATCCTGCATCAGGCATTTCTGACGCTTCTGGTCGAGGGCCAGGGCGAAGACGCGCGCCTGCTGCTCTGTCGTCGCAGCCCGCTCAAGCGACTGTGGGGCGGGGTGCTGGCCGATAGCTGTGCCGGCCATCCGCTCCCCGGGGAAGACGTCGCGGCCGCCACGGCACGTCGCATCAACGAAGAGCTTGGCATCACGCGCGAGCCCGATCAGCTCAAGCACCTCGGACACGTGGTGTACCGCGAGGACCACGGCGACGGCCGCTGCGAGTGCGAATGGTGCGAGGTGTTCGCAGCCCATGTTGAGCCGGGCGAGCTGCATATCAACCAAGAGGAGATCTCGGAGGTGCGTCGCGTGGCCCCGTCCGAGCTCAAAGGCTACCTGCAGGGTCACCCCGAGCAGCTGGCCCCCTGGCTCCGCGAGGCACTCAGCGACCCATCCATCCGTACGGCCCTCGCTATGTAACAAAGGTACAGTCCCTTTGCCACATCCAAACCGTCACAACATTTGATGAAAATCTCGAAAACGAGGAAAAGCGTCGAATGTTGTGACGCTTTTTGTCCAGAGGATCGCTTCTCATCCAAAAATCCCGCTTGACTGTATTGCCACAACACAGCGCAACGTAAGGGGTGTCCGATAACGGGCGCCCCTTTTTAAGTGGCAACGTGGCTGCGAATCCGGAGCGCCCCCAACAAGAAAGGTGGGGAGATGGAAGCGGAAAAGAAGGCGTTTAAGATCACCAAGCGCGAAATTGGCTTTGTGCTGGGTATCGTTGTCTTTTTGCTGGTGAAGTTTCTTCCTTTGGCGGAGCTGAGCTCGACGGTCGAGCTCACGGTCGGCGGTCAGACCTGTCTGGCACTGACGCTCGCCACGGTGGTGTTCTGGGCATGTGGCGTGGCGCAGCCGGGCTTTGTGGGCCTGCTCTACTGCGCGCTGCTCGTTCTGTTCAAGGTGTGCGTGGACGACACGGGCGCCGCGAGCATCTCGGCGACAGTCGCCTCCACGTTTAGCTCGTGGACCAAAGCCACCATGTGGCTCGTCATTGGTGCCTACCTCATCGCCAGCGCGGTCAAGGAGTCGGGCCTGGGCGAGCGCATCGCCTATGCGTTCATGCTCAAGTTCGTGCGCGACGCCAAGTCGCTCATCATCTCGATCTTCGCGCTCACCTTTGTGCTGTCGCTGCTGATCCCGCATCCGTTCCCCCGCGCCTTCCTCATCCTCGCCGTCGTCTCGGTCATCGCCGAGTCCGCCGGCTACGGTGACGACGACAAGGGTAAGCTCGGCTTCCTCGTGTTTGCCGCTGCTGCCCCGGGCTCCATGTTCTTCCTGACGGGCGACTCCACACTCAACCCGCTCGTTGCGCAGTACAGCGCCGAGGCCGGCGGCATGAGCCCGTCCTTTGTCGACTGGTTCCTGTACATGAGCGTGCCTATGCTGGTCGCGCTGCTGTGCACCCTGTTCTTGGGCCTCTTCCTCTTTAAGCCCAGCAAGGAGCTCGTCTACGATCGCGAGCAGATCGTGGCCAAGCAGGCCGCGCTCGGCAAGCTCTCCGTCAAGGAGATCCGCACCATCGTGTGGCTTGTCATCGCCATCGCGCTGTGGCTCACCGTCTCGGGCGACTATATCGGCTGGGTCACCCTGGCCATTGGCGTCGCACTCGCCATGCCCATCATCGGCGAGGTCCTCACTCCTGCCAGCTGGAACGCTGTCGACATCAAGTCCCTCATGTTCCTGACGGCCGCCATGGCCGTGGGTTCCGTGGGCGGCGCCACCGGCATGAACGCCTGGATCGCCGACGTCGTGCTTCCCAGCTCCGTGCCCGAGAACATCTTCCTGTTCGCCCTGCTCGTCGCCGCGCTCTCCATGATCATCCACATGTTCATGGGCTCGGTCATGGCCGTGCTCGGTGTGTGCGTGCCGGCGTTCATCAGCTTCGCGGCCGGCTCCAGCGTAAGCCCGCTTGCCGTGGCGCTCATCGTCTTCACGTCCATCAACATCCACTACATCCTGCCGTTCCACAACCTGCCGATCCTTATCGGCGAGGGCAAGGACGCCGGCGGCTACACCTCCAAAGAGGCTATGCGCATGGGCATTCCCCTCACTGTGGTCGTCTTTATCGTCGTGCTGGTCGAGGCCGCCTGGTTCCACCTCTTTGGCCTGATGTAAGCGGCCGAGCGCTCCGTCTATGGGCGCCATGGCCCCACTACGTTCCCCAGTCCGGCGGCACTCCCGCCGCCAGGCACTCTCCCGAAAGGAGCACGCTATGTCCACTACCGATGCTTCCCAGATCCACGACCTGCGCTCCGCACTCGACTTTTTGCGCAAGATGCCGGGCCAGCTGCTCGAGACCGACACCCAGGTCGATCCCGATGCCGAGGTCTCGGGCGTCTATCGCCACGTCGGTGCCGGCGGCACCGTTATGCGTCCGACCAAAGAGGGTCCGGCGATGGTCTTCAACAACGTCAAGGGCTTTGACGACGCCAAGGTCTGCATCGGCATGCTTGCCAGCCGCAAGCGCGTTGCCGCCCTGCTCGACCTGGATGAGGAGCACCTGGGCCTCGAGATCGGTAAGCGCTTCGAGAACCTGATCGCGCCCGAGCAGATCGCCGAGGGTGCGCACGTCGACTGCCAAGAGGTCGTGTACAAGGCGACCGACGAGGGCTTTGACCTGCGCAAGATCGTCCCCGCTCCCACCAACACGCCCGTCGACGGCGGCCCCTACATCACCATGGGCCTCGCCTACGGCACGAGCCCCGACGGCTCCCAGTCCGACGTGACCATCCACCGCTTCTCCTGCGTCGACAAGGACAAGCTCGCCATGTGGATCACCCCGGGCAGCCGTCACCTTGGCGCCTTTTTTGACGAGTACTGCCAGCGCGGCGAGGACATGCCCATCTCCATCTCCATCGGCTTGGACCCCGCCGTGTACATGTGCTGCGGCTTTGAGGCTCCTACCACGCCGCTCGGCTTTAACGAGCTTCAGATCGCCGGCGCCCTGCGCGGCCATGCCGTCGAGCTCGCCGACTGCGTTACCGTTCCGCAGAAGTGCATCGCCAATGCCGAGTACGTGCTCGAGGGCTACCTCATGCACGACGAGACCATCAACGAGGACGTCAACGGCCACGGCTACGCCATGCCCGAGTTCCCCGGCTACACCGGCGGTGCCAAGGTCTGCCCGGTGATCAAGATCACCGCCGTCACCACGCGCGTCAATCCCATCATGGAGAGCTGCATCGGTCCTTCGCACGAGCACGTTTCCATGGCGGGCATCCCCACCGAGGCTTCCATCTACAAGATGGTCGAGACCGCTATCCCGGGCCGCCTGCTCAACGTTCACGCCGCCCCCTGCGGCGGCGGCAAGTTCGTTGCCATCATGCAGTTCAAGAAGTCGAGCAAAAATGACGAGGGCCGTCAGCGCAACGCCGCCATGCTCGCCTTCTCGGCATTCTCCGAGCTCAAGCATGTGATTCTGGTCGACGAGGATGTCGACATCTTCGACATGAGCGACGTGATGTGGGCCATGACCACGCGCTTCCAGGCCGACGTGGACCTCATCACCATCCCCGGCTGCCACTGCCACGTGCTCGACCCGTCCAACGACCCCGCGTTCGATCCTTCGATCCGCGAGCACGGCATCGCCTGCAAGGCCATCTTCGACTGCACGGTCCCGTTCAACCTCAAGAAGAACTTCATCCGCTCGCAGTTCATGGAGATCGATATAGATAAGTGGGCAGCAGAGCTCGCTTTCTAGTAAGTAGCCCTACCAAGTAGTTAAGGAGTTGTCATGCCTGAGTCTTCTGTCCGTCCCCGCCGCATCGTCGTTGGCGTGTCTGGCGCCAGCGGTGCCGCGCTGGGCCTTGAGTGCCTCAAATGCCTGCGTCAGGCCGGTGCCGAGTCGGCGCTTGTCGTCACGCGCGGGGGAGAGATCACCATCGAGCAGGAGCTCGGCATGACACTCGACGAGTTTGTCGCGCACGCCGATGTGGTCTACGACAACAAGAACATCGGCGCCGCCATCGCAAGCGGCACCTATCCGGTCGACGGTATGATCGTGGCTCCCTGCTCCATGAAGACGCTCGCCGGCATCGCGAGCGGCTACAGCGACAATCTGTTGCTGCGTGCGGCCGACGTGCAGATGAAAGAGCAGCGCCGCCTGGTGCTCATGGTGCGCGAGACGCCCTTCAGCGCCATTCATGTCGACAACATGGCGCGCCTTGCGCGCGTACCGGGCGTCATGCTCATGCCGCCCATGCTCACGTTTTACAACGGCCCCGCCACGCTCGACGATGCGGTGCATCACATCGCCGCCAAGGCGCTCGAGGCCGTCGGCGTGTCATGTGCAAACTATAAGCGCTGGTCATAGGCGCATTTAGGGTAGGATACGAGTAGTGTTTGAGCCCGCTGCCCCTGTGGGCGGCGGGCTTTTCGCGTCAAAGGATGTGTCGGGAGGACCTATGCAGACGGGTATGTATGCGATTAGCGAGATGGCGAGCTTGTTTAACGTTTCGCGCCAAACGCTCATCTACTACGACAAGATCGGCCTGTTTAAGCCCGCCGTGGTCAACGAGAAGGGCTACCGTTTCTATTCGCCCACGCAGATCCCGCTTATGCGTCTGATCTGCATGCTGCGCGACCTAGGGCTCGAACTCGACGAGATTGACCGCCTTACCTCGACGTTCGACATTGGCGAGATGACCGATCACCTGCGCTCGCGGGTTCAGGCGCTCGACAAGCAGATTGCCGGGCTCAAGGCTGAGCGCGCGAGCGTGCAGGAGCGGCTGAGTTTTTATGACGAGGCGGTTTATTGGTGCGAGCGCGAGGGCAAACCGGAGCTCAAGCAGTTCGAGCGCCGCTTCGTGGTCTTTGAGGAGTTCCCGGCCGATATCGAGCGCGGCCGCTCGATGCTGCACCCCACGCTCATGCGCGCGATTCTGCGCATGCGCACGCTGACGGGCACGCGCCCCATGCGCGGTTGGGGCGCCATGCTGCGTCGCGAGGCACTGCATTCCGACGACCCTATTGCTGGCGCCGGCTCCTTTGCCGTGCTGCCGCGCGGTGCCGAGGAAATGCTACCGAGCGATCCTGCCGAGCTGGCAGAGATTGGCGTCGAAGTACTGCCCGAGGGCACATACCTGTGCATGAGCCGCTGGGGCATGCCGTACGAGCCCGAGGGCATTCGCGCCGTCGTGGCCTGCATGGACAAGCACGCGCTCCAGCCCGTTGGCAACGCTTTCGACTTTTGCTACCTCGATACCACGAGCTACGACGAGTCCCACCAAGAGGACTTCTGCTGCATCCAAATCCCCGTCGCCCTCTAGATGTGACAAGGGGACTGCTCCTTCGTCACATTCGTGGTGTGGCTGCTGCCCAAACCGTCACAACATTCGATGAAAATCTCGAAAACGAGGAAAAGCGTCGAATGTTGTGACGCTTTTCCTGTCTGTGCCGGCGAGCTCCCGTGCCATCTGGGGGTATAAGGCTGGCAAGTGTTTATTTGCGAGGCTTAAGGGGCGCCCCGTATGGATATCGATAACTTTGAATGGTGGTATAGCGAGGGCGAGGCTCCGGACGAGGAGTGGGACGAGCCCGCGCCGCGTGACGTGTCGAGCGACGAGGACGAGGCCGGCAACGATGCTGCTGTCGAGCCTGACGCCGCCTCCGATGCCGCCGAGCCCCTGACCTTTGAGCAGGCTTGGGCCCAAGCCGAGGCCGATGAAGCTAAGGCCGATGCCACGGCCACACTCGGTGAGCCGGCGGACATGTCCATCTCGCCGGCCAAGATCCCGCAGCCGCGCCATAACATCGACCCCGGCAGTACGGCATCCTTCAGCATTCTCGACGTGCCCTCGCAGGGTGCCCAAGCACCCGCGCCCACACGTCGCCCCGACCTGGCTCGCGAGGAGGACGCGGGCCGTCGCTCTCCGCTCGGCCCCATCCTCATCGCCTTCATGGCCGGCGTTATCGCATGCTCGGTAATTGGAAACGTCTGGAGCCATGTTGAACAACAACGAAAAGACGCCGCCAAGGTCGAGATGTCCGTCGAACAATCGCTCAGCCGCACGCGCTCGGTGCATGTATCGGTCGAGGTCAAGGACGGCGCGACGTGGGACACCGCGCGCGGCGACAGCCAGATGCTCGTCCATATCGTGGGTCGCACGCTCAAGGGGCAAGCGATCGACGAGTACCAATACGTCAATTCCGAAGGTGACGGCATCGAGCTCAAGCCCGGCGACTACGAGCTCACGGTCGATGAGCCGCCCGTCGCCACCGACGGCACGCGTTACCGTGCCTCAAAGCGCATGGTTCCGGTGAGTTTTAATTCACAGGCGCCCGATACGGTCGATAGCACGCCGCAGGGCGGGTTTGACCTTTACGCTATTGCTCAATAACTGCACCTGTCGCTCAACCCCGCCGCCAAGAGTGGGACAATAGCCCTCGACACCGTTGTTTACTATTGGAGGAAGTAGCATGTCCACCGTCACTACCATCAAGCGCGGCGGCCTCACCGCGGCCATCGATTCCATGGGTGCCCAGCTCACGAGCCTTGCCCTCAACGGCAACGAGTATCTGTGGCAGGGCGACCCGGCCTTTTGGGGCAAGCATGCGCCTATCCTGTTCCCCATCGTGGGATCGCTGCGCAACAACATGGCGACATCTGCGGCCGGCACCTGCGAGATGCCGCGCCATGGACTCGCTCGCATCGTCGAGCACAAGTTGGTCGAGGTTTCGGAGGACGGCTCCTCGGTAACGTACGAGATCACTGACACGCCCGAGTCGCTCAAGGCGTTCCCGTTCCACTTTAAGCTCAACATGACCTATGCCCTGACCGGCGACGCCACGCTCACGCAGACCTTTGCCGTCACCAACACCGGCGACGTGGCCCTGCCGTTCTCGGTGGGCGGTCATCCTGCATTCAACGTGCCCGCCCCCGGTGCCGAAGACGAGGCGTTCGAGGATTACGAGCTGGCGTTTACCGAGGCTTGGACTAACGAGGCCCCCATCATCACGCCCGACGGTCTTATGACGTTCGAGGGCAGCTACAAGGCTCCCGATAACTCGGACGTGCTGCCCATCACGCACCGCAGCTTCGATAACGATGCCATCATGTTCACCGATGTCCCGGGTTCCACGCTCACGCTGCGCGGCCGCAAGTCGGGCCACGGCGTCAAGATCGACTTTGAGGGCTTTAAGTACATCGGCGTGTGGTCTGCCGCCAACGACGCCCCGTTTGTGGCGCTCGAGCCCTGGACCGGCCACACCACCATGGACACCGAGGACGACGTCTTTGAGCACAAGGTCAACACCATTACCTTGGCACCGGGTGAGACGGACGTTCGCAGCTTTAGCGTTACCCTGCTCTAGAGGTTCCGCCGTTCTAACGAACGACGGACCGGTCGACGCTGCGCGCCACCCAGAGCGACAATTTGTCATTCAAAAGGCAAGGCATGACCAGAAGGTCTATGCCTTGCCTTTTTCATGCCAAGTGGTGCATGGGGGGACAGGTTGCTTTGCGCCAATCGTCCTCGTGTGTCTATTAATTTTTCGCGCACATGCCGCGCTGCTGGTTGCGGGCGTATATCCTGTCTTATTGTCAGCAAAACGAAATTGGGAAGGCACCAGATGCAATCTCGACAACAGCGCGACATGCAGGCCCAGCCGGTATGCAGCCGTCGCATCTTTTTGGGTAGCGCTCTCGCTGCGAGCGCTTCTGTCGTCGCCGGCGCACTTGCCGGCTGCCAGCGTCCCTCCACGCTGGAAGTAGTTCAGTCCACGACGGGCGGCGGTCGCGACGACCTGTCCGATTCTGTGATCGGCAAGGATAAGATCCGCATTGGCATGGAGGCGGCCTACGCCCCGTACAACTGGCAGGTTTCCGAGGCCAGCGAGTTCACGATCCCCATCGATAACGTGCAGGGAGCCTACGCCGATGGCTACGACGTGCAGATCGCCAAGATCGTCTGCAAGGCTCTCGGCGGCGAGCCCGTTGCCGTCAAGCAGAGCTTCTCGGGCCTTATCGACTCGCTCAACAACGGCCAGATTGACCTCATCATCGCCGGCATGAGCGCCACGCCCGAGCGCGAGGAGTCCGTCGGCTTTTCCGACCCGTACTTCATTGGCTACTTTGGCCTGTTCGTAAAAGAGGGCTCGCCCTACCAAAACGCCACCAAGCTCAGCGACTTCAGCGGTGCCACGGTGCTCGGCCAAAAGGACACCATGCTCGATACCGTCATCGACGAGATTCCGGGCGTTGTGCACAAGAACCCGGTCGATTCGGTCCCCACGGTGTTCTCGAATCTGCTGCAGGGCACGTGCGACGCCGTGACCTACAACACTGAGAACGAAAAGGGCTATATGGCCCAAAATCCCGGTATCGTCCCCATCCACTTTGCCGAGGGCGAGGGCTTTAAGCAGGAGGTCACGGCGAATGTCGGTTGCCGCAAGGGATCGGACAAACTGCTTAAGCTCATCGACAAGACACTCAAGGGCATCAGCCAGGAGGAGCGCGACCAGATGTGGGACGCGTGCCTCGACCGTCAGCCGGCATAGGGAGGCAGCATGAAAGGCATCAATCGTCTGGCCTCCTTTATCAAGGCCGACCACCGTTATGTGTACCTGGGCACGAGCGTTATCGCGGCGCTCGGCTTGGCATTTAGCCAGCGCAACCCCACGCCGCTGAGCTTTTTGGCGCCCACCGGCATCTTCCAGGATTGCCTTTGGGCGATTCTTTGGGCCTGGATCGTCGTGTCGGCGGCAGCGCTCGTCACCAAGGTTATGCACTGGAACGACTATCGCGAAACGTCGCCGTTTGCATCTGAGCGTTGCCGTCGCGGCGCGCGCCTGGGCAGCTATGTCGTGGTTGCCATCGCGGCGATCTTCTTTATCGACCGCTGCGTCATGTCGTTTGTCGACCTGGTGCAGGTGAGCATTGTCTCGGACTCCAATCCCAGCGACTTTCTGTCGAGCTTGGTCTACATGACCTACAAGAGCGGCGACTTCTTTATCCGCGGTATCGAGATCACCATCGCGCTTGCCACCTTCGGCACGGTCATCGCCTTCTTCTTGGCGCTGCTCTTTGTGTTCTTGCGCACCCAGACCTTCGATCGCGTCGACAACGACCTGGTGCGCTTCTTTAAGAGCATTGGCCGAGGCTTTGCGACCGTCTATTCCACCGTCGTGCGCGGCACGCCCATGATGGTCCAGGGCCTGCTCATCTATTACGCGGGCTTTACCGTTCTGCGCGGCATGGGCTTCGAGACCGCCCAGGCCAACCAGATCTGGAGTACCTTCACCGCCGGCCTCGTCACCATCTCGCTCAACTCCACCGCCTACATGATGGAGGTCCTGCGCGGCGGCATCGAGTCCATCGATCCCGGCCAGGCCGAGGCAGCGCGCTCGCTGGGCCTGTCGCAGTGGCAGGCTATGCGCAAAGTCGTGTTCCCTCAGGGTATTAAAAACGCGATCCCGGCGCTCACCAACGAGCTCATCATCAACATCAAGGACTCGTCGGTGCTCTCGGTCATCGGCGTGTTCGACCTCATGTACGCCACCACCACCGTCGCCGGCGTGTACTACCGCCAGATGGAGGTCTACTGCGTGGCGCTCGTGGTCTATCTGATCCTGACGCTCGTGGCGAGCCGCCTGCTCGAGGCCTTTGGCAAAAAGCTCGGCGCCGAGGCTCCGGCCACGCTGCCCAGCTCTAACTAGGCTTAAGACGAGGAGAATCATCATGGCAGATACCGCCACTACCGGCACTGCGGCAGCCGTGCAAAACCAAGAGCCGCTTATCCGCGTCGAGGGCCTGCGCAAGAGCTTTGGCTCACTCGAGGTACTCAAGGGCATCGACTTGTCCGTCAATCCCGGCGAGGTCGTCACCATCATCGGCGCCTCGGGCTCGGGCAAGTCGACGTTTCTGCGCTGCCTTAACCTGCTCGAGACTCCGGATGCCGGCCATATCTGGTTCCACGGTCAGGACCTTACTGCCGAGCGCTGCAATATCAATAAACTGCGCGAGGACATCGGCATGGTGTTCCAGGGCTTCAACCTGTTCAACAACATGGACGTGCTCGACAACTGCACGCTCGCGCCCGTCACGCTCAAAAAGATGAGCAAGGTCGAGGCCGAGAAGGTCGCGATGGAGCATCTGACCAGCGTGGGACTCGAAAAGTTCGCGCACGCCGCCGTGGGTCGCCTGTCCGGTGGTCAAAAGCAGCGCGTGGCCATCGCTCGTGCCCTGTGCATGAATCCGCAGATCATGCTGTTTGACGAGCCGACCTCAGCGCTCGACCCCGAGATCGTGGGCGAGGTGCTCGAGGTCATGCGCAAGCTCGCGGCCGACGGCATGACCATGGTCGTCGTCACGCATGAGATGGCCTTTGCCCGCACGGTGTCCGACCGCGTGGTCTTTATGGACAAGGGCGTGGTGCTCGAGGATGCCGCGCCGGCCGAGCTCTTCGGCAACCCCAAACACCAGCGCACTCGTGAGTTCCTCTCTCGCTATCTCGAGGACAAATAACCGACCGCAAACGCTTACGTTGCAGGGCCGCTCCCGTGGGGCGGCCTTTGTCGTCACAATCGAAAGGATGTCATGGCCGAGGTTTGGCGCTTCTTTGCGCATGAGGACGATTTTGCCGATATAGACGAGGCCGGCGCGTGCGAGCGCTTGGGCCGCGTGCTGTCGTTTCCGACCATTTCGAGCATGGATGCCGAGGCGGTGGATTGGCAGCCCTTCGGCGACCTGCGCGCGTATATGCAGCAGGCCTGGCCGCACGTATTTGCGGCGGGCGAGGTCGAGCTTGTCGGCCATTCGCTGTTGGTGACGCTTGGCGGTTCCGACCCTGCCCTCAAACCCGTCATGCTCATGGGTCACATGGACGTGGTTCCTGTGGTGCCGGGCACCGAGGACGATTGGACGCACGCCCCCTTTAGCGGACATGTGGACGATGCCTACATTTGGGGCCGCGGCGCCATCGACATGAAAGACCAAGTCGCAGGCATTCTCGAGGCGGTTGAGTATGCGCTGGCCCACGGCTGGGAGCACGAGCGCACCCTGCTGCTGGCTTTTGGCCAGGACGAGGAAACCACGCAGTTCGGTGCGGGTGCCATCGGCCGCGTGCTCGAGGGGCGCGGCATTGAGCTTGAGTGCCTGATCGACGAGGGCGACTACCGCATCGTTTCGGCTGCCGAGTACAGCGCGGGCGAGGACTGGCTCATGCACGCCGACCTTGCCGAGAAGGGCTATGCCGATATCGTGCTCAAGACGAAGAGCGAGGGCGGGCATTCCTCCAACCCCTACGGTGGCACTTCACTCGAGGTGCTCAGCCGTGCCATCACCGCAATCTGCGATATCGAGTGGCCGACGCGCGTGACCGACTTGCTTGCCGCACAGCTCGTCGAGCTGGGGCTTTACACGGCCGACGAAATTGCCGCCAACGGGGATGCCATTGTCCGCGAGTGCCTCGCCAGCAAGAAGCTCTATCCGCTCGTGACCACCACCTGCGCGCCCACGCAGATCGAGGGTGGCAGCACCGGCGCCAACGTAATGCCGCAGGATATGTGGGCCAATATCAATTTCCGTATGCTCGAGGGCACGAGCGTGGCCGATGTCGTGGCCCGCTGCCGCGTCGCCGTTGCCGAGGCGGGGCTCGCCGACCGTGTCGAGGTCGAGCTCGGCCCTGGCAGCTCCGAACCCTCGCCGTCTCCGCGCATCGGCGGACCGGGACTCGAGGCGGTTCGCTCCATCGCCGCCCGCTATTTCCGTGATCCAAAGGGGACGGAGGAAAACGGATCATCCGAGCCGTTGGCGATTGTCCCCTCGACCGTGATCGGCGCGACCGACGCTGCCAACTACCAGCGCATTTGCTCCGAGTGCATTCGCTTCTCGGCCTTTGTGGTCGACGATGACGAGTGCGATCGCGGCGTCCACGGCACCAACGAGCGCATTACCCGCCGCGCCTACCTCCAAGGCATCCGCTTCCTCATCGCCCTGCTCCACACGCTCTAGCATGCGACAAAGGGACTGAGCCGATTTCATCGGTAATGAGACAAAAACTGTCATAGAATAAGACTAAGATATCTTAAGAGACATATGCTGGGGTTGGTATTCCTTGAACGACTGCGGGCATGTGCCAGACTGCCTCGGCCCCCGGGGAGCACCCGGGCAGGTCGCCGTGTGACTGGGGAGGAAATTATGCAGGAGCTCAGAGAGACGACGTCTCGACTCGTGAATAATGCTACCGGGGGGTGTTCCTATAGTTTTGTCAACTGGGAAATGCTCTCCGTGCGACCGGAT
>CAUBMI010000011.1 GCA_958436995.1 uncultured Collinsella sp. | reverse complement strand
GATCCGGTCGCACGGAGAGCATTTCCCAGTTGACAAAACTATAGGAACACCCCCCAAAGCGAATACGGTCACTGCTGTATACATTCGACATTGCTATCACCCAGCTAATTCCCGTAGAACTCGCGATACCACTTCGCGAATTCACGAAGACCGTCCTCGAGCGGCGTTGCGGGTTTGTAACCAAAATCGCGCTCCAAGGCGCCAGTATCCGCATAGGTTACAGGCACGTCACCAGGCTGCATAGGAACGAGCTGCTTATGCGCCTCGAAATCGTAATCGGCGGGGAGCACGCCCTCCTCAACCAGCACACGCTGCAGCGTATCAACGAAGATCAGCAAGTTCTCGGGATTCGAATTGCCGATGTTATACACGCGATGAGCGGCCATTGGCAAACCATCAACACCGATCTTGACCTCAGGAGCGCCGTCCATGACCCTGCGCACGCCCTCCACAATATCGTCCACGTACGTAAAGTCGCGCTTACAATCGCCCATGTTGAAAATCTTAATCGTATCGCCACGACGCAACTTCTCGGTGAAGCCGAAGTATGCCATGTCGGGCCTTCCCATGGGCCCATACACCGTAAAGAAGCGCAGGCCCGTGGCTGGGATGGAGTAAAGCTTGGAGTAGGCCGCGGCCATTAGCTCGTTGGACTTCTTTGTGGCGGCGTACAGGCTCACCGGAGAGTCTACACGGTCGTCCTCCGAGAAAGGCACTTTCTCGTTGCCGCCGTAGACGGAGGAAGAGCTCGCGTAGACAAGATGCTTCACCGGGTGGCGCCTGCAAGCCTCCAATATATTGAAGAACCCTACCAGGTTGCTGTCTATGTAGGCCTTGGGGTTCTCGATGGAGTATCGCACACCGGCCTGGGCGGCCAAGTTCACCACAACGTCGAAGCCGTTCTCAGCGAACAGGCGCTCTATCAACGCGGCATCGCACAGGTCGCCGCGCACGAAGGCGAAACGCCCCGCCTTGTCCACCTCCGCCAGCATTCGCAGGCGAGCCTCCTTGATGCCAGGGTCGTAGTAGCTGTTCACGTTGTCCAGACCGATGATCGCGTCGTCGGTGGTTTCGAGCAGCCGCTTCACCAGAAACGCCCCGATGAAGCCGGCGGCGCCAGTGACGAGGACTTTTCTATCCTGCATATATACCCCACTCTTTCGTTTTAAGGAAGTCCTGAGATGGAACTCCCAACAAGTTAATTACAGACCTCAAAACGTTTTAAAGCCGCCGCCCTTGACCAGCTTCAGCAGCACCCTCCTACTCTTGGGCAAAGCAAAGCAAATCGCGAAATAGACAACGACGCACCCTACAATGTCCAACCCGACGCCAAGCCAGTTGCTAGATGCGAGTCCATACGTCACCCATGCAAATGCGCACATCATCGATGTGCAGAAAATGGGCTCCTTGAGCGACAACATAGTGCGCCCAAACGAAAGGCCAACCACGAAATATGTGACCACTTGGTTGATAGCAATCAAAAGGATTCTCAATCCCGCATCAGCCCACACGACGGCATCGAACCCTTGCATAGCCGCCACGGTCATAAGCGGCGTCATCAACACGAGGTACATCACCTGCACAAGCGTAGACACGCGCGGTTTACCAAGAGAGCGATACATCTCGCTGCTGTAGTATGAGAGCAGCACCATCGGCCCCTGCACCAGCCCATACAACCCGAACATGAGCGTCGCCTCGCCCCACTGATCGCCGAGCAACAGGGCCACCAAAGGCTCGCGGAATACGAAGATACCCGCAGACAACGGCAACAGGAACAATGCCACCATGAACTGGAAGCGTCGCAGATAAGCAACGTATTCTTCCCGATCAAACTGAAGGCGCGAAAGTGACGAGAACAAGATGGGCGTCGTAGCGTTCGTGATAATCCCGAAGCACCCGCTCACAAAGGTGACTGGCGTCTTGTAATATCCCAACTCAGCCGCACCCAGGAAATGCCCCACGATAAAGGTGCCCGCCCAAGAGGAAAGCCATATGGTGAACGACTCCAAAAGCGTCCATCCGCTGAATGAGAACATAGCCTTCAGCATGTTGAAGGAGTAGAAAAAACGCGGCTTCCACTCAGACAGCAGAGTCAGCCCCACTGCATTTACAATATTCGCCGCCAAAGTGCCAACGATAAGTGACCAGTAACCAAATCCCATAAACGCCAGTACAAGCGTCGAGCCGAAGTTAAGTAAGGTCGACGTCAGTCTCACCGGCATAAGCGACTTGAAATCGAGATTACGGTGGAACAACGCCATCTGAATGCTCGAAAACGACGTCAACGGGAGAGAGAGGCAGGCCACGGCCAAGGGAAAGCCCAGCGACGGATTGCCCACGAAGGTGGCCACCGGATCGTTGAATATGGCAATGAGACACCACAGGACCACCGATATGCCGAAGTTCGTCCAAAAGGCCACGTTAGCGTTGGCATGCAGGTCTTTTTTGTCTCGGAAGCTGTGTTGCACCAGGTACTTCTGGAACCCGGCGTCCGCGAACATGTCGGCAAAGCTCACTACCATGGTGACGGTCGCCACCATGCCAAACGCCTCTGGCGCCAGCAGCCTCGCTAAGACGAGCTGCGAGATAGGCGAGATGATTTTGGCGATAATCTCGGTTGCCAGAGACCACTTTGCCGCGCTTGCCGACCTCGCCCGGAGGTCTTTTGTGTCGGACATACTAAACCTCCATGAAGAAACGCCGGAGCGCGCTTACTGGCTGATTATCCATGCGCACGCACTGAATGCAGCTTTCGTTTGCCATCATTCCTCGTTTTCACGTTGGGGCAAAGAAACCATTTGCCCCAACGTCCTCTCCGCCTCAGCGGGGCTGAAAGGCGTAAACCCGCCCCACGGGTAGAAAGTCAGCTCGCCGACGAGAACGCGCCCCTTGCAGATGAAGAGGTCGACCCTCAAGAAAGGTACACCGTCACTCAGTTTCCTTGATAGCTCGAGCATCTCGCTGAGCTGCTCCGGGGCAGGGATCGTCTCTTCGGAACTCGCGTATCCCATCGCCAAAGGCAGCAGATTCCACTCAGTGTCGTAGAAATCGTTGTACCTCTTCTCAGAATCGTTCTTGTCCCCGTGGCAATAAGAAATCAGCCGGGGTTCTCCGTCAAAGCAGAAGAAGTCGAACTCGTCGATGCCTTCCCAGTTATCGTCTTCATCACGGGCATTATCGCCCTCGCTCTCCAAGAACTCCTCGGCGAACACGACGGGCTTCACGTTCTTGTAAGGCCATTCCCTGCACCCGTAAAAATAATTCTGCTTCAAATGACCCCGAAAAAAGTCCTTGGCACTGTTGAGATCGAAGTGTCCCTTGTCAGTGCAGATGAGCACGCCGCCGCAGTCGTGATTCGTTTTGAGTACGAACTTCTCCGGTAGCCCACTCACATCGATGTCATCAGCGGAATTCCAGGCGCCCAACGTCTTGACCACGTGCTCGGAGCCCACACGCGAGGCAATGAGGTCCTTAGCGCGGTACTTGTCGACCATGGTCGTGTACGCAGGGTTGTGATCGTTAAGCTTCAGCCACTGCATCTTCTCAGTGAAGGTCACCGGCGAGTCTATGCTAGGCCACATGCCCAACTTGGCGCGATGCATCAATCGAAGGTGCGTCCTGTCGGAAACCCATTTCGTTAGACCCTTCGACGTAAAGGCACAGTAGGCCATCCACGGGTCACTTAGGTATTTTTTAATTTTGCTTTCCATATATACAATTTCCTTAAGTCCGAGCTTAAACAAAGCGTTTTACTTTTTAATTCTCTGCGCTACACATGGAACAAGCCCTGGGCGTATGCAAACCACCAACGTAGACTTTGCTCGTATATGCCCGAAACGGTTTCGGGCACTATTTACCCCATCCAGACGAACGAATAAGACTCGATACCAAGCCCGGTATGAAGCAGATAGGCATAAAAGGCGTAGAAAAGGAACCAGACAACTAGAAAACAGCCAAGACAAAAACGGGCTTTTATTTTACGAGCGTCCTTCACGAAGCCTCCGAAAATCACGGGGCCTAATACGGTGAAGTAATAGGCTATGCGGCCGGCGTTGGCAATCACATAAGAGGACGCCGAAGCCAAAATGCCTAAAGCGTAAAACACGAGCGGCATCCGGTTGGCTTTGAGCCGCGACGTTCCGTCGCTCTCAACCGGGGCAACATTCGCAGTTTCGCGGCTGACGAAATATGCGATCGCGAGGACGGTCGCCTGCGCAAAAACCATCAACCCGATGCTCGATTCGTTCACGGAGTAACGCGCATACCGGTCGACGAGCTTAGAGCCCGCATAAGCTGCCAGGAACAGCAGGGCAACCGATGCAAGCATCTTCGCGGCGAACTGCGATCGGCTCTTGCTTTTGTTGGAAAATAGGTAGTAGATGAGGAATAGGACCCCTATCAGGGCGGACGCGTGCAAAAGAGCGCCAACAGCCCACCAAGCGCAAAAAAGCAACGGCTTATTCTGTTCTAAAAACCTGGTTGCGTAGAAAACCAGCGAGACTGCAATCATCTGGCACGTCAGACACATAGACAGCGGGAACACCGTTGCCGTATAGACGAACATCGCAAACGAGAGCGATGCCGTTCGTCTAAAATCCCAAAGCCTGAAAGCAAAAAAGGCGTTGGTGATCAGCGACTCGACGACGAGCAAGAACGAGTAATTGTTACAGATATGGAGCACCGCACTTGTGAAGACACCGTACGGAACGCTGAACGTATGGTTCCACATCGTGGTCCCATACGCGTAGAAGTACTCGATTCCCTCTTTATAACCCAGGGTATCCTGCCCAACCGCATACGACCTCAAGCCCCCGACGGCGGTAAGAAGAACCACGGCAGCGACCAGCCCAGCCTTACTTTTGCCGTTTTCCGACATGCACGCAAGCGCCGCTGAAAGCAAAACGACAAGAAAGTAGAAAAGCGATGTTTCGATAAAGTTCATCCGAATACCAGCCTCACGAAACCGGGAAGCTCCGAATTGATTTCATAGCCCGAGCCTTTCAAATCCCTCGCACTGGCGCTTGACCCTATGCGATCCGCGGAGAGCGCGGCGTCGGCCCATTCGTCCAGAGCGTCGCCCAGACTTTTGTAAACGACGTTCTCGCAAATGCCAACCTCCCGCGTGATGGAGTCGCTAATCACGCAAGGGAGTCCGTTTGCCTGCGCCTCGACGACGACGTTCGGCAGGCCTTCGTAGACAGAGGGGAAGATGAAGACGTCCATAGCCGAATAGAGACGGCGGACATCGCTCCTAACCCCGGCAAACACCACCCTATCGGTCAATCCGAGCTCGGCAACGCGCCTCTCAACGGCCGTGCGTGTCTCGCCTTTGCCGACGAGAATGAGGACGGCGTCTGGCCTTCTCCGGGCGATTTCAGCAAAAACATCGACAAGGAAGAGGTGGTTCTTCTGCTCACTGAACCTCCCGACGTGCCCGACGACATAGGACTCGGCAGGAACGCCCAGTTCGCGCTTAACATCGTCCCGTGTCGAAGCGTCATAGGCGTAGTCCTCGAGGTTGAGCGCGTTCTTCATGAGATGGAAACGCGGCCCCGATACCCCCGCCTTGCCGAACATGTAGACGCCCGCCTCGGTAGACGGGGCGGCGAAGTCGGTCGCCGCAACCCTGACAAGGGGCTTGAAAAGATTGTGCAGCAGGGTCTCCTTTTTGCTGTTCGAAACTGTACCCGTGTTGCTTGACCTGAATATGGTTCTGGACACGCCTCCGAATCTCATGGCGAGCAAATCAAGACAGGAAAGACTGTGCTGAGACGACCTGACAGCACAGCAATAACCGCCGTCCCGGGCTATCTGCATGAGCCGCTTGAACGAAGCGACCGGCCCGGCCTCGGTCTTCTTGACTGTGTGCACAATTCTGCCGCCCATCGACTCGATTTCGGCGTCGTAAAAGCCCGGCACGTCGGACGACACACAGAAGTCGAGCTGATAGCGCGACTTGTCCAAAGCCCGGTAATACTTCATGAATACCGTCTCGGCCCCGCCGGTGTCCATCGAGGTCACGATATAGAGGGCCTTCTTCATTGGACGATCACCGCATCGGATTTCTCGATCAGCTTCTGCAGCGCCTTTTTAGCAATCGCCTTCCTGCGGTTGGCCGGAGATTCCTGATAGCGCTCGTATACCTCGGCCTTCACCGCGAACCTTGCGTCGCCTGAAAGATCCGCCATTGCGCGGAGCTGCGCTATATGTAGATGATGGTAGGCGGGAGAGGCGATACGCTTTTCCATGTCGTAATAAGACCAGAAGCCGGCGTCGTAGTCATCCAAATGGCAAGCCAACGTCTCCGCAGAGTGCTTGAATGGCCCGGCGAAGCGCGCGTCGACCAACGATGCGTCATAGAGACCGAAAAGGCTAAACACCCAACCGTTCATGACACTGCGCCTGGGGCGTTGAGGGTACTCCTCCAGGAACAGTTCTCCCCCGTCATGCGACGACACGCCGCCATTGTCCATGTCGATAAGCATGAACTCGGCAGCTTTCAGCGCCGCAACTCTATAGCACTCGTCCCCGAAAGCCGCATGGGCCCTCAGCAGCATCGAGCACCCCTCGCCTTGGGCCATCGAGGAGACGGAGTACTTAGCGCTGCCTATCGGACCAAATGCGTCCCAAGAGCCGTCATCCCGCTGGGCGCCGATCGCCCAATCCGAGCATACCCTTAGTGCGTCGAGAAAGCGCTCAACTTCATCCGACCTGAGAATGCTCAAGTCGTAACAGCCCAAACCGTATTGGAAAATGGCGATGGGGAAATGCACCCGCGCCCCACCGGCGATGACGCTAACAGGGACACCGCCCTCGTCGAGCAGAGTACTGCCAGTGACCTTGCCGGTCAAATCGTTGTAGTACCCGGACAACTGTCCGACATTATAGGCCCTGCCCATGCTCTGCTCTACGGCCACAGCCGTCTTGCCAGTGAGCATTTTGCTCCACCTTTTGAGCATGGTCATCTTCTGCGCAATCTGGCCCATCATTCACCTTCGTTTCTGTAATCGACTCCGAGCGAGCGCACAAGCCCCTCCACGTTGGCCTCCAAACGGAAGTCCCTCTCCCAAACGGCCCTTGCAGCGCGCCTCATAGAAGACCCTTCGGCCTTGCCCAAAAAGACGAATCGCTTTATGGCCGCGGCGACATCTTCCGGTCCACAGTCGCTAGGTAGGAGAAAGCCGTTGACGCCATCGCTTACTATCTCGTGGGTTCCGCCAACGTCCGTGGCGATGACGGGAATGCCGAATCCGCAGGCCTCCATGATCGAAAGCGGCAGGCCCTCGCTTGACGAGACGTTCACGAAGACGTCGAAATGCTTCGCTGCGTACTCCCCCAAAAGCGCGTCGTTCGGCAAAGCCCCCGCGAACTTCGCGGTGGAGTGCGTCAGCAACGAGCAGGCGGCCCTCGCCTCCTCGAGCTGTGGGCCGTCGCCGTAATGGGTCCATTCGACGCGAAGCCCTTCGGCATCAAGAAGGGTGACAGCCTTAGCAAGAAGAGGCACGCGCTTAACGTCGACAATACGCGAGCACGAGACGACCCGCAACGGGCAGGTCAACGGCTCGCCGGACTTGTCTGGCATCTCCCGCGTTCCGAGATAGGAGGTCGTCACCTTGCCCTCATGGCCCGGCCAGTTCGCGTTTATGTATTCCTCCCCGTCTTTCGAGCAGGGAAGCACTCTGGAAAGCTTGGATAGAAGGTATCCCCGGAAGGGCAAATAATGCACATCGGTACGATCTGCATACAGATCGTACCCATGTGCACGCGCAACGGCGCGTGCACATGGGTACGTGCCGGTCAGCCAAGCAGCGACCAAAGCGGTGTCGTAAAGCCAAAAGCTGTATATGTGCGTGGGCTCAAAGCCAAAGCGGACCAGTTCCTCCGCAAGCACGTCCGCCTTTGCCTTCGCCCTCGCGGCAAAGTAGCCCCGAAACACGCGCTTTCCGATTCCATGAACGGATTCTGTGGCATAGGCCTCACGAACGTCCGCACCGCCCAAAAGGGGAAACGCGATCCCTTTGACTGCAAGCAAAGCCTTGTCCTTGGAGGTATTACCGCAACCCAAGGCCAGGGGCGTCACATTGCCCGGCAGCGCGCAGGTGGGCGCGTCACCCGGCTGCGCCTCGGTCCCCACGGCGAGCACCTCGTCGAAATAGGTCGAAAGAACGCCTATCTCGTTCTCGAGATAGGACTCAGCGGCGACCTCGCCGCGGTTAAAGGGGAACCTCCTCGTCAGAAGGAGCAGCCGTCTCTTTTTTTTATCAGCAGTAATCGCCACAAATACTAATCCCTCTTGAATAGGTCGCGGGTATACACCTTGCCGGCAACATCGGCCAGATCGTCGCTCCACCGGTTGGCAATGATCACGTCGCACTCGGCCTTGAACTTCTCAAGGTCATGCGTCACCTCGGAACCGAAGAATTCCGGCGCGTCCAGCGTTGGCTCGTAGACAACGACCGGCACTCCCTTGGCCTTCACGCGCTTCATAACGCCCTGGATGGAACTGGCGCGGAAATTGTCGGAGTTCGACTTCATGGTCAGGCGGTACACGCCCGCCACGGGCTTCTCCTTGCCTTCGTATACCTTGTCCCACAGCAGTTGCAGTACCTCGTCTGCAATGTAGTCCTTGCGAGTGCGGTTGGCATCGACGATGGCCTCGATAAGGTTCTGAGGCACGTCCTTATAGTTGGCCAGCAACTGCTTGGTGTCCTTGGGCAGGCAGTAGCCGCCGTAGCCGAAGGAGGGGTTGTTGTAGTGGGAGCCAATGCGGGGCTCTAGGCACACGCCATCGATGACGTCCTTGGTGTTGAGTCCCCTCATCTCGCAGTAAGTGTCCAGCTCATTGAAGTACGCCACGCGAAGTGCCAGGTAGGTGTTGGCGAACAGCTTCACGGCCTCCGCCTCGGTGGTACCAAGAACGAGCTGCGGGATGCCCGTCGTGCCATCAGGGTTGGTGCGCTCAAGCTCGGCGGGGCCGACGCCTTGGGCGAGCAGCCCAGCAAACGTCTTTGCGGCCTTCACAGCTTCCTCGTCGTCCTTGGGCGCGCCCACAACGATGCGGCTAGGGTGCAAATTATCGTAGAGCGCCTTGCTCTCTCGAAGGAACTCGGGGCTGAAGATGATGCGGCTGTCGCCAAGCGTCTCGCGAAGCGACGAAGTGTAACCCACAGGGATGGTCGACTTGATGACAATCCAGGCCGTCGGGTTCACCGAGCGGATTGCCGAAATTGCGGCTTCAACAGACGAGGTGTCGAAAAAGTTGCGGTCCGAGTCGTAGTTCGTTGGCGTGGCCACGATGGCGAAATCCGCGCCTGTATAGGCCTCGGCGACGTCCACGGTTGCATGCAGGTCGAGCTTCCTCGTGCCCGCCTTAGCCTCGGCCAGGAAGAGCTCAATCTCGTCGTCCTGGATGGGCGACTGAAAAGCGTTAATCTTCTCTACCTTCTCGGAGACGATGTCGAGCGCGCGCACCTCGTTGTGCTGCGAGAGCAGAACGGCCAACGAGAGCCCCACATAGCCGGTGCCGGCGACTGCTATCTTCATTTTTTCGGACATATCATTCAACCTTTCGTTAAGAGCAGGCACACATATGAAATAGTTAGGATTTCGCCTTGCCGAAGAACTTCAGCGCCTCAGAGACGCAGGCGGCGGGCGATGAGGCAATGGCCTTTAAGGCGTAAATCACAGCCTGGCCTGGTTGGTTGCTGCGCTTCATAGCGAAGGCGAGCACGGCGTTGTGGCGAAATTCGATGTAGCGCACATCCTTCTTGCTGAGGCGCGGGTAGTAGCCGCGCACCACCTCGTGCCTTGCGACCTCGCCGTTTACCTTGTTCTTGCCAAGCGAGAGCCTCTCGCCGGAATGGAGGTACTGCCTCACGTGCACCTCGGGCATGTAGCCCATGTGGGCGCCAGCCTCTATGCAGCGCAGCATCAGCCACCAGTCTTGGCCGGTCGCCACCTCGCCGAAACCCTCAGTGCGGTCGAACAGGTCGCGCCTGAGCATATAGATGGCCGTTGGGCTTATCGGCGTTAGGAGGTGCGCGCGCAGCAGACCCTCGGTGGAGAAGTCCTCGCAATGGTCGAGCCTGCGGTGCTCCACAAGCCGGCCACGTTCGTCATACCACGAGACATCCTGCCAGCTCATGTCGAGGGAGTTTTCCTGCATGAAGGCGACCTGGGTGGACACCTTGTCAGGCAGGAACTCGTCGTCATCGTCGAGGAACGTGAGGTACTCGCCCGTCGCCTGGCGGCAGGCGTAGTTGCGCGCCGCCCCGCCGCCGGTCTGGCCGGAGGTGTGCAGCAGCCTAAAGTGCGGAAGGCTCGCGGCATAGGGGGCGACCGCCGCGTCGGTCTCGGCGCTTTCCGGCCACTCCGGCCGATTGTCGCTCACTACAATCAGTTCGATGTTCTCCGCGCCGTAGTCCTGCGCGGCGATTGAGTCCAGGGCCACGCGAATCCTGTCAGAGCGCTTGTAGGTCGGCACCACGATCGAGACGAGGGGTTTGTCAGCACTCATGCGCTACCTCCCCGTCTTCTTCTTGCCGAACATGACGCCAAAGGTCTTGAAGAAGACCTTCCAGTCTGCCTTGAGGCTGGCACCCTTCGCGTAGGCAAGCTCGAACTCCTGGCGCAGGCCGTTCTCGAAGGTCGCGAGGTTGCGCGGGCCCGACTGCCAGGCACCGGTAATGCCCTGCGGGACGGCAAGCACCTGCACCTGTTGCTCGTGCGTAAAGTTCCCGAGCTCCTCGTAGGTGATGGCGCGAGGGCCGATGACGGAGAGCTGGCCCGCGAGCACGTTGAAGAACTGGGGCAGCTCGTCCAGGGAAGTCTTGCGCAGGACGCGGCCTAGCTTGGTGATGCGGGGATCGTTTGTGACCTTCCGCTCGCGGTGCCACTCCTCGATCTGCTCGGGGCTGAGGTACTTCTCCACGTCGTTGGCGTCGGCGACCATGGAGCGGAACTTGAGCACGCGGATGGGGCGACCGAAGCGCCCAGCCCGCTCGTGCGCATAGATGGGAGCACCCTTGGTGTCGGCCGCAATGAACGCGCAAAGAACCGTGCCAGGGATAAGAGCCACGACGCAGACGCACGCACTGAACGCGATGTCGAACGTGCGCTTCACGAAGCGGTAGCCAAGCGATCGCGTGTCGAGCGCACGGGACTCTGCAGCGAACTCGGGCGAGCCCGGGAGGCTCACCGCACCCGTGTTTGCAGCGGAGCCGACCCCAGCACCCGCCGTGCCCTTGCGCCGGTCCATGGCCCGAGCAATGAGCGTCGCCCCCACGGGCGCATTATTCTCTGTTACTTCTTTAGCAGTCACAATAAAACTTTCGTTCCTGTCCCCAGGAACCCCCCCCCAAAATCCACAAATTCAAAAACCAAATAAATTGCCGGTGCAACGTATCCCTTACGTTTTGCTGGGAACGTCCAGCGGAAGCAGCTCCCTAAAAGCGGAGACGCCTTCGCCCACGTCCACCAGGCACCAGCGCTTATGACGGTCGACCTTTTTAACGCGGGCCTCTTGCCCCACAAGTGGACCCTGCTCTATGTGCAGCACGCCATCTTCTATGCGCGCCACGCTGTTGCGCACCACTCCGTCGTCGTCCAGCACGCTGCGGTACCACTCCTGCGCATCGTCCGGCATAGGCGCATAGGCCCGCTCCCTGCTGCCGGCAATGCGGCAGCCAAAGCTCAGTTGAGCCAAAGCCCTATCGAGCGCTGCGGCATCGTGCGTGGCGACGAAGAAATATTCCTTGTACATGGGTTTGGTTTGGAGCGACCAGGCGCCGTCCCGCTTAAACCAGAACTCCTTTTGCATCACAAAAGCGTCCTGCATCAGATCGTGCGGGATAATACGGCGGACCTTTTCGCAGGTCTCGCGCTCTTTACCGTTGGGGGTGTGGACCAGATACCAGCGGACGCGGCCATGCTGGCTGTTGGTAGTTGCGCCGTTGAATGCGCCCGGCAGTTGCTCTTGGCGCCGCGTTGTCTGCTCCATCTCTCGCCCCCTTTTCTGGCTTTGCGACGCACGCAAATACCGGGGCGTTTAGAACATCTTCTCGCTCGCAGCTAGGCGCAGTCGCAAAAGTACAGGTTTTTGTAGAGGCTATGGAGATGTGTCCTTTCGCGCCGCAATTTGTGCAATCTGGGAAAACAGTCCGAATTAACTTGTATAATGGCTCGCGTCGAAAGATACAAAAACCTGTACCTTTTTGCACAACAAAAAAGGCGCTCTACCAGCGGCTTTTTCTCGTTTTGGCATTAAAAAAGGCGACCGCCCTTTGTGGACGGTCGCCTTTCGTTGTTTCTGTTGGGTTGCCTTAGGCGCGGGTTTTAATCTCCTCGAGTACCTTGGCAACAAACTCGTCAACGCTCATCTGAACGGTCTCGTTGGAGCGATCGCGGACGGAGATGTTGCCGGCCTCGACCTCCTTCTCGCCCAGGATAAGCATGTAGGGCACGCGGTCGATGCTGCGGGCCTCGCGGATCTTGTAGCCAATCTTCTCGTCACGGTCGTCGCAGACCACGCGGATGCCGGCCTCCTCCAGCTTGGCGCACACCTCGTGGGCGTAGTCGCGGCTCTTCTCGGAAACCGGAAGCGCCTTGACCTGCACGGGGGCCAGCCAGGTGGGGAACTTGCCAGCAAAGTGCTCAATCAGAATACCGATGAAGCGCTCGATGGAGCCAAAGCACACGCGGTGCAGCATGATGGGGCGCTTCTTGGTGCCGTCGGCGTCTACGTACTCCAGGTCAAAGTTGAGCGGCATCTGGAAGTCGAGCTGGACGGTACCGCACTGCCAAGTGCGGCCGAGCGAGTCCTCCAGGTGGAAGTCGATCTTGGGGCCGTAGAAGGCGCCGTCGCCCTCGTTGACCTCATAGTCCATATGCAGCTGCTCCAGAGCGGTGCGCAGGCCCTCCTCGGCGCGCGCCCAGTCCTCGTCGGAACCCATGGAGTCCTCGGGGCGGGTAGAAAGCTCAACGTGGTACTTAAAGCCAAACTTTTGGTACACGGAGTCGATGAGGTTGACCACGCCCACGATCTCGTCGGTCAGCTGGTCGGGACGCACAAACAGGTGAGCGTCGTCCTGGTTAAAGCAGCGCACGCGGAACAGGCCGTGCAGGGCGCCGCGCAGCTCGTGGCGGTGCACCAGGCCAATCTCGCCGGCGCGAATGGGCAGCTCGCGATAGGAATGCGGCTTGGAGGCGTACACCAGCACGCCGCCCGGGCAGTTCATGGGCTTAATGCAGTACTCTTCGTCGTCGATGACGGTGGAGTACATGTTGTCCTTGTAGTGGTCCCAGTGACCCGAGGTCTTCCACAGCTGCTTGTTCATGATGAGCGGCGTGGAGATCTCCACGTAGCCGGCCTTGTGGTGGATCTCGCGCCAGTAGTCCAGCAGCGCGTTCTTAAGGATCATGCCGTTGGGCAGGAAGAACGGGAAGCCGGGGGCCTCGTCGCGCATCATAAAGAGGTCCATCTCGCGACCGATCTTGCGGTGGTCGCGCTTCCTGGCCTCCTCCAGCATGTGCATGTGCTCGTCGAGCTCTTCCTTGGTGGCAAAGGCGACGCCGTTGATGCGGGTGAGCATCTTGTTGTCCTTGTCGCCCTTCCAGTAGGCGCCCGAGACGCCGGTGAGCTTAAAGGCCTTGAGGGCCTTGGTGTAGCAGATGTGGGGGCCGACGCACATGTCGATGTAGTCGCCCTGCTGGTAGAAGGTAATGCGGGCGTCGTCGTCCAGGTCGCCGATGTGCTCGACCTTGTACTTCTCGCCGCGCTCCTCCATAAGGGCGATGGCCTCGGCGCGGGGCTTCTCGTACACGGAGAACTTGAGGTTCTCCTTGACAATCTTTTTCATCTCGGCCTCGATCGCGGGGAAATCGTCCTCGCTGATCTTGACGCCCTCGGGCAGGTCGACGTCGTAATAGAAGCCGTTGTCGGTCGCGGGACCGTAGGCAAAGTCGGCCTCGGGATAGAGGCGCTTGATGGCCTGCGCCATGATGTGCGCGGCGGAGTGGCGGATGACGTGCGTGACCTCGTCCTGCGGGAGCTCGGCCACCGAACCGTCATTGTAGAGTGCCTTCATGGGTATGTTTTCTCCTCTCGGATGCCTGATGCAAGTGCGTGCGATGCGCTCGGCGTTTTTGACTTGCATCATTATAGGCAGGTTGCCTTGGTATACAAGCGCCCGCCGCACCTTAATGGCACGGCGGGCGATTTTCTACGCATGCTTCATCGTGTGGGGCGGGTTGCACGTGTGGCTTGCGCGGGACGCGCGGTGCCCGTGGCTTGCGGCCGGCCCGGCGATGGATGCGTTACTGGATGCGAGTTCGGCAGTAGGGGCAGACCTTCCAGTGCGCATCGAGCGGGCGATGGCAGCTGGGGCATACGTTGCGAACCTGAGTATCGCACACCGGACAGACGACGAAGTCCTTCTCGATGGGTGCGCCGCACTGCGGGCAGGTGCCGTACTGGGCAAGCTGGCGCTCGCGCAGGGCCATGTCCAGCTCCTGCTCCTCGCGATCGGCCGCGTAGGAGTGCGGGCGCAAGACCAGGTAGGCAATGAGGCCTACAAACGGGATGAGGGCGATGATGCCCCATGCCACGTAGGCGCTGGCGCCGCGGCGGCGAGCGTCGATGAACACATAGACGACCGACAGCACATACAGGGCGATGATAAAGCCAACGAAGGCATAGACGACGCCCATAAGCTGCGGCGACATGAGCTCGGAGATGTACTTGGACATTACGGGTACCTTTCGGAATATTTACAGTCCGGTCAAGTTTACCACGGGGTTTGTTTATATGGGACTACGGTTGCAAGCGGGGCTGGCGCGGACACAAACATCTCAATCTGTAACAGCCACTCAGCAAAAACGGTCCCAGATGTTACAGATTTAGACAAACCGTTCTCTCCCAGACTTAAATCTCGATCTGCAACATCTTGACTCCAAAATCAGTCCTTACTATTACAGATCGAGATGAACGGTGAGCCCTCCGTTAAATATCTCAATCTGTAACAACTAGGGGTCAGAAACCCTTCTATCTGTTACAGATCAAGACAAAGGAAAACGTCCAATCTCAATATCTCAATCTGTAACAACAACTCGGTAAAAACAGGTCTTACCGTTACAGATTTAGACATTCGAAATCGACTGATTGGTTCATCTAAATCTGTAACATCTAGACCCCAAAACAGTCCCCAGATGTTACAGATCGAGACAGAAGAATCTCTCCCTGACTTTAAATCTCAATCTGTAACACATAGGACCGATTTCCTCCTCCTACTGTTACAGGTCGAGACGAACGGTTGCCGCAGTTGTCGGCAGACGAGGTTGTCGACGTCACTGAGTCTCCCCTCGCCTGCCGTTGGCGGGTGTTGCCGGGCTGTTCGCCGCATTGCCGCCGCACTGGGGGCGCGCAGACCGTAGGATGGTTTTATTGACAGCCTGTCAACTTGTCTGGGAGGCACCGTGGCAGAAACGTTTGATATCGCAATTGTGGGCGCGGGTATTACCGGGTGCGCCATCGCGCGGCAGCTCGCGCGTTATGACCTATCCATTTGCGTGGTCGAGGCAGCAAACGATATCGCACTGGGCGCATCGAAGGCCAACGGCGGCCTGGTGCACGCCGGCTACGATCCCTCCCCGGGCACCGTAAAGGCGCAGGTCAACGCCCGCGGCTGCGAGCTATATGGCACGTGGGCCCAGGAGCTCGGCTTTTTGTTTTGCCGCACCGGTTCGATGGTGCTGGGGTTTAGCGACGAGGACCGCACGCATCTGGAGAAGCTGCGCCAGAATGGCATAGCCAACGGCGTTCCCGAGCTGTCGATTATCGGCCCCGAGCGCATCCACGAGCTGGAGCCGCGCGCGAGTGCCCTGGCCACGTGCGCGCTATGGTGCCCCTCGACTGGCTTTGTCGATCCCTTTGAGGTCGCCATTGCCGCGCTGGAGAACGCCGTCGCCAACGGCGTGACATTTATGCGGTCTGCGCCGGTGGAAGCGATTGAGGTTGCTGGCGGCGAGGCTACCGACGGGGCTGTGCGCTTTACGCTGGCAACGCCCGCTGGAGACGTGCGCTGCCGTTACCTGATCAACGCCGCAGGCAACGGAGCCGCGGACATCTCGCATATGGCCGGTGCCGAGGAGTTTCAGATGGTCTGGCGCCAGGGCAACATCGTGGTGCTGGACAAGGAACCGCGTGCGCTCATGCCGCTCTACCCCGTTCCCACGCCGGTGTCCAAGGGCGTTATCGTCACGGGTACCGTACACGGCAACACCGTGATTACCGCGACCGCCGCCGTGCGCGAGCCGGGCGACACGCAAACCTATGCGGGCGATGTCAACGCGCTCCTGACCGGTGCGCGCAAGCTGGTGCCCGATCTGGACACGCGCCGCGTGGTGCGCGCGTTTGCCGGCGGGCGTCCGGTCATTCAGGGAACGAACGACTTCTTTATTGGGCAGTCGGCCGTGGTGCCGGGGCTGTTCCAGGCGGCGGGCATCCAGTCGCCGGGCGTGGCGAGCGCACCGGCCATTGCCGAGCGCATGGAGCTTGTGATGCGTGAGGCGGGCGTGGAGCTGCACGAGCGGGCGGACTGGAACCCAATTCGCCGCGAGCCGGACGACTTTGACCGCGCACCGCTGGCGCGCAAGGAAGAACTCATTGAGTCCGATCCCGCGTGGGGGCAGATTGTCTGCCGCTGCGAGACGGTGCCCGAGGCCGAGATCGTGGCCGCGATCCGACGCCGCCCGGGCGCGGTTTCGGTCGAGGGCGTCAAGCGCCGCTGCCGCGCCGGCATGGGTCGATGCCAAAGCGGCTTTTGCCAGAGCCGTGTGGTGGCGATTCTTGCCCGAGAGCTGGGCTGCGACCCCAGCGAGGTATTACTGGAGGACACCGGATCTTGGCTGGTTGAGGGACCGCTGAAGGGGGTGCGTTAGGATGGCGAAATTCAAATCGAGCGCGATTGATTGCGGCGTCGTAGAAGCCGTACAAACGCAAGCCTTCGACGTGGTCGTTATCGGCGGCGGCCCCGCCGGCATGGCGGCCGCGCTGGCCGCGCATAAGGCCGGAGCGCGCGTGGCCATCGTGGAGCGCGAGCAGCACCTGGGCGGCATCCTCCGCCAATGCATCCACCCCGGCTTTGGCCTGTCGCACTTTAAACAGGAGCTCACCGGTCCCGAGTACGCGCAGCGCTTTATCGACCAGGTGCACGCAACCGACATTGCGCTGTTCCTGAACAGCATGGTGATTGGGATTGATTCAGGCGAGCCTGCGGAAGACACCGCGGTCCACACCGTCACGCTCATGAGCCCCACCGGCATGCTGCAGCTCACCGGGCACGCCGTCGTTCTTGCCATGGGATGTCGCGAGCGCACGCGCAGCGAGATCAAGATCCCCGGCAGCCGTCCCGCTGGCGTGTTTACGGCCGGCCTGGCGCAGCGATACATCAATATCGAAAATCTCAAACCCGGCTCGCGCGCCGTCATTTTGGGTTCGGGCGACATCGGGCTTATCATGGCGCGCCGCTGCACGCTCGAGGGAATTTCCGTCGAGGGCGTGTACGAGCTCATGCCGTACGCCAACGGTCTGCGCCGCAACGTCAAGAACTGCCTGGACGACTTTGGAATTCCGCTGCACCTGTCCACCACGGTCACGCGCGTGATCGGGCACGACCGCGTGGAGGCCGTCGAGGTGAGTCAGGTCGACGAGCACCTGGCGCCCATTCCGGGTACCGAGCGCATTGTTCCGTGCGACACGTTGCTGCTTTCGGTGGGATTGATTCCCGAGAACGAGCTTTCGGTTGCCGCAGGCGTAGAGCTTGACCCGCGCACGCGCGGTGCCGTGGTGGATCAGAGCCTGCAGACGGGCGTGACGGGCATCTTTGCCTGCGGCAACGTGCTGCACGTGCACGACCTGGCCGACAACGTGACGACCGAGTCCGAGCGCGCCGGTGCAGCCGCGGCGGCGTACGCGCTGGGTGGCGGAGCCGAAACGAACGCGGTCGCGGACACGAGCTGCGAGCTCTCGGTCTCCCCTGCCGGCATTGCGGGCTACGCGCTGCCGGGACGCATTACGGCTGTGGCGCTCACCAAGCTCAACTTCCGCGTACGCCGACCGGTCGATACCGCTCGAGTACGCATCTTGGCCAACGGCGAAGAAGTGTTTGCGGGCAAAGTCCGCCCGTTTAAACCGAGCGTCATGGAAAGCTTCCCGCTGCCGGCAAAGGTCATCAAGCAGGCGTTCGACCTGGGTGCCAGCGAGATTGTCCTATCCGTCGACCCCATCGAGGAGGCATAAACTATGAGCGATAACGTGATCGAAACGCTGCAGTTCAACTGCACCACCTGCCCATCCGAGTGCCTCCTGACCGTAGAGGTGGAGCGCGATGCCAACGGCGCCGTGGCAGAGGTGCGCTCCGTGACCGGCAACAGCTGCCCACGCGGTGATAAATTCGCGCATCAGGAACTCACCTGCCCCATGCGCGTGCTCACCACCACCGTGGCGGTATCCGGCGGCGATGAGGCGCTGCTGCCCGTGCGCACGGCCGAAGCCATCCCGCTGGCACTCCACGCCCAAGCCATGGACCTCATCCGAGGTCTAGTCGTCAACGCCCCCATCCGCATGGGCGACGTCGTGCTGGAGAACCTCCTCAACACCAACATCGACCTCATCGCCAGCATGGACATCGACCCCGCCTAAGCAGCTAATTTGGGACGGGGCTCTTTTTAGCTACCCCGTTCCCTTCCTTTCGGTTGCAAAAGCGCTCTCTTGGCTGCTATCGGATTTGCACCATTTCAAAACTATGCCGGATTACGGGGCTGATTCGGAGACCCCCATCCATACCGGCATTTTTCGATTTTTGATAAGCCGTCTACCTGCGGTTTTAATTTCGCGATTTTTCCCATGGTCAAGTAATACAGGTCCAGCCCCGTAATCCGCCATAGTTTTGAAAGCATCTAATTCGGGACGGGCCTCTAATGACTACTTTTACCTATCATTCCGCATGTTTGATGCAGCTAAAATAGCCCCGTCCCAAATTGACTACGCCGGCATTGGGGATACCATGGTGGCAACCTAGCGAAAGGACGATGTATGGCACATGTCGATGACCAGCGTGTGGCGCGCGTGCTCGATGCGCTCGAGGCTCAGCACCCCGGTGCGCAGCTGCTCGTAAACGACCCGTGGTCGATTTACTATCTGACCGGCTTTTATGCCGATATGTTCGAGCGTTTTTGCGGTGTGCTGCTCGCGCGCGATGACGAGCCCGTGATCTTGGTCAACGCGCTGCATCAGTTGCCGGAGTACGACAATGCCCGCGTCGCCTATCACACCGACACCGAAGTCGTGACAGACGCTATCGCTCGCGAGGTCGATCCGACCAAGCCGCTTGGCATCGACACCGTCATGCGTTCCGGCTTTTTGATGCCCCTTATGGAGCGCCATACCGCGAGCGAGTTTTTCCTAGGCGATTTTGCCGTCACCGCTTCACGCACCCACAAGGATGCCGCCGAGCAGGAGCTCATGCGCATGTCCTCGGCCGCCAACGACGCCGTGATGGTCGACGCCATCAAGCTCGTTCACGAGGGCGTAACGGAGCGCGAAATTGCCGACCAGATGCTCGGCCTGTACCGCAAGCACGACTGCGAGGGCTTTAGCTTTCCGCCCATCGTAAGCTTTGGCGCCAACGCCGGCGACCCGCACCACGAGCCCGACGACACCGTACTCAAGCGCGGCGACGTGGTGCTGTTCGACATTGGCGGACGCCATCGCAACTACTGCTCGGACATGACGCGTACGTTCTTTTGGGGCGAGCCGGACGAGGAGACCGCACGCATCTACGATATCGTTCGCCGCGCCAACGAGGCCGCCGAGGCGCTCATCGCACCGGGCGTGCGCATGTGCGACCTGGACCGTGCCGCGCGCGACGTGATTGAGGACGCGGGCTACGGCGAATACTTTACGCATCGCCTGGGTCACTCGATCGGCCTGCAGGACCACGAGCCGGGCGACGTCTCGCTCGTCAACGAGCAGGTCGTAGAGCCGGGCATGACGTTCTCCATCGAACCGGGCATCTACCTCCCCGACCGCACCGGCGTCCGCATCGAGGACCTGGCCCTGGTGACCGAGAACGGCGTCGAGATTCTCAACGCCTACCCCCACGATCCAGTCCGTCTGGACTAGGCAATGCGGCAAAGGCGCTGTCCCTTTGCCGCATCCCACCAATACCGCGCCACAAAAACGGCCTATCTACTACGTTTAACCCGCATAGGGCGACCATACCCGCGTTTTCGCAAAATCCGCAAGCCGTCTACCTGCGGTTTTAATTTTGCAATTCTCGGTGTGGTCGGGGGTATTCGCTAAAACGTAGTAGATAGGCCCATTTCGTGGCAAGCGAGTCAACTCGGGGCACAGGGCAGCCAAAAAGCCCCGTCCCAAATTAGCTGCTTTTGAGTTGCGGTGATATACGGACCGTTTGAGGCTTCTGGCTTGTAAAACAGTCCGTATTTCACCGCAACTACTGAGGGGATGGGCTAGCGCAGCAGCCCCGCTACTTCGCCGGCCAGGGTGATGGTGCCGGCTGCTACGAAGGGCTCACGCGCGGCATCGAGGGCCGCGAGGGCCTCGGATACGCTCGAGTACACGCCCACTAGCTTGTCAGCGCCCACAAGGGCGGCGAGCTCCTCCGCCGGCAGGGCGCGATCGGAATCTGTCTGGGTCACGACCACACGGGGGAACGACGGAACAAGCACGTCGACGATGCCCGCCACGTCCTTGTCAGCCAACGCCGCGCACAGCAGCGTTGGGCGATTCTCTACGCACGGATCGATCTCGTCCAGCGCGCTCACAAAGTTCTCGCAGCTCTGAGGGTTATGGCAGGCGTCGATCAGCTTGAGCGGATCAGTTCCCAGCACATCAAATCGACCCGGCGTGGGGCAGCCCATAAGCGACGCATCGAGCTTGTCATGATCGAGCTCACGACCCAGATATCCCTCGCACAGCATGATCGCGCACGCGGCATTCTGCGGCTGATAGGCCGGCTTGACCATGCTCGACGTATAGATCGCACGCGGCGTGGTGCAGCTGAACTCCACCGTATCGCCCACATGCGCCGGCACCTTGGTCGTGGAGTGACTCACCACCAGCGGCACAACGCCGCACTCGCGGCAACGGGCATCCATCACGCGTTGAACGCTCGCTTCATGCGTGCCCTCACCCAAAACAACCAGGCGCCCAGGCTTAATAACCGCAGCCTTCTCCCCCGCAATGGCCTCGAGCGTATCGCCCAAAATACGTGTGTGATCGAGCCCGATGCCGGTAATGGCAACGGCGACGGGATCGGTCGCGCTCGTAGCATCCCAGCGTCCGCCCATGCCAACCTCGAGCACGGCAACATCCACCGCAGCCTCGGCAAACACGACAAGCGCGGCAGCCGTCAGCAAGTCAAACGGCGTGATGGAATAGGCGCGCTCCCCCGCCGCCACACGACGGGCATTCACTCGATGTCCCGCCTCAACAGCGGCAGAAACGCCACGGGCAAACGCCTCATCGCTCACAACGCGCCCGTCAACCTCCATGCGCTCGGGATAACGCACCAGCTGCGGCGACGTATACAGTGCGGTCTTTAACCCCTCACCACGAAGGATGGCAGCCGAAAAACGCGTGGTCGAAGTCTTGCCATTAGTACCGGCAACCTGAATGCAATCGAAATACTCGTCCGGACGCCCCAGCTCATCAAGCATATCGACAACCGTCTCGAGCAGAGGACCAGCATCCCCAGAAATCCGCCCCGTATCAGCAGCAAGCCCCACAGCCTCATCAAACGAAAGCAAATCAAACTCAAAAGGAACGGTATACAAGCCGGAACGCTTAGGCATTTTTAGAACCGCCATTCATAGAAAAATAAAACAGTATAGGTTGAGGATAGTCAGCGAAAACGCCTCTGATGAGCCAAGGTGCCGTGAAACAAGGGCGCATAGGGCTTATGCCCATGCGCCCGAAGTTGAACGGCAGATTGGCCATCAGAGGCGTTTGCAGCGTCGAGTCAGCCGCCGTTCGTTAGAACGGCGGAATAGGTGTCCGCAGTAGCGAGCAATGCCCCAAACCGCGTCCCCCAGTAACGCCTACGAGAAGTCAGCAACCTGAGCAGTCAGCGCCGCCAGGATCTCCTTGAGCTCAGCTGCACGGTCCCTCTTCTTCTGGACCACCGCGGGCGCGGCCTTAGCCACAAAGCCCTCGTTGGCGAGCGTCTTCTCGCAGCCGGCAAGCTCCTTCTGGGCCGCGGCGATCTCCTTCTCCAGACGTGCCTTCTCGGCCGAAAGGTCAACCTTGCCCTCGAGCACCACAAAGACCTCGACGCCGCTGTCGACCACGGCAATGCTCGCGGCCGGCTTCTCAACGTCAGTGCCCATGACCAGCGAGGCGGTGTTCGCCAGCGGCTCAATCGTGGAGCGCAGGCTCTCGAGCTTCTCGATGTCCTCGGCGCCGGCGCGCACGACCACGTCGAGCTCGGCCTTGGGGCTCAAGCGATAACGCGAACGCGTGGCGCGAGCGGCAGACACGACGGTACGGCACAGCTCAAACGCGCGCTCGGCGTCCTCGTCAACATACTTGTCGTAGTCGGCGGGCTCGGGCCACTTGGCGATCATGAGCGCCTCGGCGCGGTTCACGTTGCCCTCGGCGTCCAGGTCGAGCACGCTCGCCGGCATGTTGTCCCAGATTTCCTCGGTGACAAACGGCATAAGCGGGTGCATCAGGCGAATGGAGGTGTCGAGCACAAAGATCAGGTTGCGCTGAGCCTGCAGACGACCCTCACCCTTCAGGCGGGCCTTGGTGACCTCGACGTACCAGTCGCAGACCTCGTTCCAGAAGAACTGCTGCACGCCGCGGGCCATGTCGCCAAAGGTGTAGTTCTCGATGCCCTCGGTGACCATCTTCACGGCCTTGGCCAGGCGGCTGAACATCCAGGCGTCGGCCGGCGTCTCCACGACAGGATCGCCGGGCGTGTAGCCCTCCATGTTCATAAGCAGGAAGCGGCTGGCGTTCCAGATCTTGGTCACAAACGACTTGGCCTGGTCGGTACGCGGGCTGTCGATGAGCTTCTTGGTCTTCTTGTCGATGTTCGCGTCGAACTTAACATCCTGGTTATTGGTGCACAGCGTGAGCAAGTTGAAGCGCATGGCGTCGGCACCGTACATGCCAATGAGGTCCATGGGGTCAACGCCGTTGCCCTTAGACTTGGACATGCGACTGCCGTCCTTGGCCAGGATCGTCGGGTAGATGACGACATCCTTAAACGGAACCTCGTCCAAGAAATACAGCGAGCTCATGACCATGCGGGCGACCCACAGCGCAATGATGTCGCGCGCGGTGACGAGCGCCGTCGTGGGGTGATGGCCCTCGAGCAGCTCCGGCTTTTGCGGCCAGCCCTGCGTGGCGAAGGTCCACAGCTGCGAGCTGAACCAGGTGTCCAGCACGTTCTCGTCCTGATGCACGTGATGGCCGCCGCACTTGGGGCACACGTCGGTGTCCTCGGTCAGGGCGTCCTCCCAACCGCAGTCCCCGCAGTAGAACACGGGGATGCGGTGGCCCCACCACAGCTGACGGCTGATGCACCAGTCCTTGAGGTTCTCCATCCAGGTGGTGTAGGTCTGCGTCCAGCGCGCGGGGTGGAAGGTCACCTTGCCGGAGTTGACGGCGTCGAGTGCCGGCCCCTTGAGCTTGTCGACGGCGACGAACCACTGCTCGGACAGCCACGGCTCCAGGGCGGAGTCGCAACGGTAGCAGTGCATGACGGAGTGATCATGCTCCTCGACGTGGTCGAGCAGGTCGTGCTCCTCGAACCACTTGATGACGGCCGCGCGGCACTCGTCGCGGTTCATGCCGGTAAACTCGCCGTATCCCTCGACGACCACCGCGTGCTCATCGAAGATGTTGATCTGCGGCAGGTCGTGCGCCTGACCCATGGCGTAGTCGCTGGGGTCGTGGGCCGGGGTGACCTTAACAAAGCCGGAACCGAAGTTGGCATCGACGTGCCAATCCTCAAAGATGGGAATCTCGCGGTCGACGATGGGGAGTTTGACGGTCTTGCCCACGAAGGCAGCCTTCTCGGGGTCCTTCGGGGAGACGGCGACGCCCGTGTCGCCGAGCATGGTCTCGGGGCGCGTGGTGGCGACGACGATGTAGTCCTGGCCGTTAACCGGCTCGGTCAGCGGGTAGCGCAGGTGCCACAGGTGACCCTTCTCGTCCTTATACTCGGCCTCATCGTCCGAAATGGCGGTGGTGCAGTTGGGGCACCAGTTGACGATGCGCTTGCCGCGGTAGATCAGACCGTCGTGGTACCAGTCGCAAAAGACCTTGCGCACGGCCTGCGCGTAGTTCTCGTCCATGGTAAAGCGCTCGTTATCAAAGTCGACGGAGCAGCCCATGCGCTTGATCTGCTCGACGATGATGCCGCCGTACTCGTGGGTCCAGTCCCAGCAGGCGTCGACAAACTTGTCGCGACCGATCTCCAGGCGGCTGATGCCCTCGCTCTTGAGCTTCTTGTCGACCTTGGTCTGCGTGGCGATACCGGCGTGATCGGTGCCCAACACCCAGCGCGTGGACTTGCCGCGCATGCGGGCCATACGGATGATGGCGTCCTGGATGGAGTCGTCGGTAGCGTGACCCATATGGAGCTTGCCGGTCACGTTGGGAGGCGGAATGGTGACGGTGCAATCGCCCACGCCCTCACGGCGCTTGTAGTAGCCGCCGTCAAGCCACTTCTGCAGGATCGCCGGCTCGTTGGTCGACGGATCGTAGTTCTTGGGCATCTCTTCCATATATCTCTCCCTGTCCCGCCGGGGAGGAATGTAGGCCCGCTAGGGTCTGCATTCCTCCCCTTAGGTATCGATTACTTCAATCTGATATGTCTTCGCTGAGGCTTAAACAAACACACAGAATAACACAGGTAGTTGGGGTTATTGCGTATATATAAAATAGCCTCCGACCGCAGGTGGTCGGAGGCTATTTGCAAGCACGTTTTTGGCTGGTTTAGCCGTAGATGCGTTGGGGCTGTTCTTCGCCCTTTACGGAGGCTTCGGTTACGACAACCTTGGCGACGCCCTCCTCGCTGGGCAGGTCGAACATCGTCTGCTGAAGCACGTCTTCGCAGATGGCACGCAGGCCGCGGGCTCCGGTCTTGCGGGCGAGCGCCATGCGGGCGATCTCGTGCAGGGCCGCGTCCTCAAACTCAAGATCGACGTCCTCGAGCTGGAACATCTTGCGGTACTGGCGCACCACGGCGTTCTTGGGCTCGGTCAGAATCGACACCAGGTCGTCCTCGTCAAGCGCCTGCGTCTGGGTGACAACGGGCGTACGGCCCACGAACTCGGGGATCATGCCGAATGCGTTGAGGTCCTGCGGAAGCACCTGGCGCAGCAGGTCGTTCTCGTCGACCGAGGTGGGGCCGGCGATCTCGGAGTTAAAGCCCACGCCCTTGTTGCCCACGCGATCGGCGATGATCTTGTCCAGACCCACAAAGGCACCGCCGCAGATGAACAGGATGTTGGTCGTGTCGATCTGCAGCAGCTCCTGCTGGGGATGCTTGCGGCCGCCGGTGGGCGGAACGCTTGCCACCGTGCCCTCAAGAATCTTAAGCAGCGCCTGCTGAACGCCCTCGCCCGAGACATCGCGGGTAATAGAGAGGTTCTCGGCCTTGCGGGCGATCTTGTCAATCTCGTCCACGTAGATAATGCCCACCTGAGCGCGCTCAATGTCGCCATCGGCAGCATTGATGAGCTTGAGCAGGATGTTCTCCACGTCCTCGCCAACGTAACCAGCCTCGGTGAGCGCGGTGGCATCGGCGATGGCAAACGGCACCTCGAGGATGCGCGCGAGCGTCTGGGCCAACAGGGTCTTGCCGGTACCGGTGGGACCGAGCAGCAGGATGTTGGACTTGGCGAGCTCCACCTCGTCCATATCGTCGTCAAACTGACCGCCCATGCCCGATGCCTCGTCAAAGGCAGACACCGCGGCGCCGCCCTCGATCACGCGACGATAGTGGTTGTACACGGCAACCGACATGGCGCGCTTGGCGTCCTCTTGGCCCATGACATAAGCCGAAAGCTCGTCATAGATCTCGTGCGGCGTCGGCACGTGCGTGATGACCTGGCGGTCGTCCTCGAGCTCAAAGCCCTCGGTCTCGGGGTCCACAGCGGGCTGCCCGGCAGCCTGGCCGTGGTCGTTGAGGAAGCCCGGCAGCTTGCCATTGCGGGCAGCGTCCATAAAGTCCGAAGCCAGCGACTCCTCCAGAATCTCGGAGCAGGCGGCGACGCACTCGTCACAGATAAAGATGTTGGTCGGGCCCTTTACGAGGCGTCGGACCTGGCCCTGTTCTTTTCCGCAGAAGGAGCAGCGAATGGGGTTGCCGTTCTCGTCAAAGTTGTCCTGCATGTTTCCTGCCATCCTAGGCGTCCTTCGCGGCGAGATCGCGAGAGGTGACGATACGGTCAATCAGGCCGTAGTCGAGGGCCTCGGCAGCGGTCAGGTAGTTGTCGCGCTCGGTGTCGGCCTGGACCTTCTCGATGGGCTGGCCCGAGGCATCGGACAGGATCTGGTTGAGCTCGCGACGGGTCTTCTTGATCTCCTCGGCAACGATCTCGATCTCGGTCTGCTGGCCCTGGGCACCGCCGCTGGGTTGGTGAATCATGACCTTGGAGTGCGGCAGGCAGAAGCGCTTGCCCTTGGCGCCAGCCGAAAGCAGCACGGCGGCCATGGACGCAGCCATACCGACACAGATGGTGGAGACCTGCGGCTTGATAAAGTTCATGGTGTCAAGAATCGCCAGGCCGGAGTAAACCTCGCCGCCGGGCGAATTGATGTAGAGCGAGATATCCTTCTCGGCATCCTGGCTCTCAAGATGCAGTAGCTGGGCAACGACCAGGTTGGCGCTGACGGAGTTGATCTCCTCGCCCAAGAAGATGATGCGATCGTTGAGCAGGCGCGAATAGATATCGTAGCTGCGCTCGCCGCGCGGCGTCTGCTCGATAACGTATGGCACGAGGGCGGAATCGAACTTAGCGATCATACGCATCTCCATTTCTCTCTTGCGGACCAAATTGGTTCTAGATAAACGTACGGTGCCCGCATGCTATGCATTGGCTGGCACCGTACGAAGCAACCGGATAACCGGCTTATAACTTTACCCCATCACGGGCGCATCCATGCGCTCGTGAACAAGGTGGCGAGAATTACTCGGCGTCCTTGGCGGTCTCGTCGACCTCGGTCACCTTGGCGTTCTCGACCAGGTGATCGACGGCCTTGGAGCGACGGATGGACTCGCGGACGGCAGGCATGCGGCCATCGGCGATGAACTCGGCCTTGGAAGCCTCGACGTCCTTGACGCCGGCCTTCTCGAACTCGGCGTTGATGTCGTCCTCGGTGACCTCAATCTTGAGCTCACGGGCGAGGGCGTCCAGAGCCAGGGACTCACGGGCAACGTCGTTGGCCTGCTTATGCAGGTCGCCGATGAACTGCTCCATGGTCAGACCGGAAGCGGGCAGCCAGGTGTCCAGGGTCATGCCGCGGGCAGCGAGGTTGGACAGGAAGTTCTGGCCAAGCTCCTCAAAGACGGACTGCTCGTAGTCGGCATCCATCTCGTCGAGCTGCAGGCGCTCAGCGAGAGCGGAGACGCAACGGTTCTCCTTCTCGGCAGGGAGGCGGGAAGCCTTGTCCTGCTCGATCTCGATCTTGATGGCGTCGCGCATGGCGTCGATGCTGTCGAAGCCAAAGTCAGACTTGACGAGCTCGTCGGTGAGCTCGGGGGTGTTGCGGACCTTGATACCCTTGACGGTGACCTCGACGGTGTGGGTCTCGGCCTCCTCGCCCTCCTCGGCCTCGTCGGTCCAGGTGACGGTCTTGACGTCGTCAACGTTAGCGCCGATCAGGGCCTCGTTGAACTCCTTGGGGTTGCTGTCGCTACCGGCGATGAGCATGCGACCCTCGGCGGCAAAGTTGTCGGCGTTCTCGACGGCCTTGAGGTCGACGGTCACATAGTCGTCAGCCTCGACGGCGCGACCCTCGACGTCCTCGAAGGTGGCACGGTAGTTGAGGAGCATCTCGACCTGGTTGTTGATCTCGGACTCGGTGACCTCCGCAGGGGGCATCTCGATCTCGACGGCGTCGAAGGAAGAGAGCTCGGCAGCAGGACGCAGGGAGAACTCGACGGTGTAGGTGTAGTCCTCGTGATCCTTGGCGAGGTCAAGCTCCTTGTAGTCACCGTTCTTGGTGGGGACGATGTCCAGCTCGTTGAGGACGGCGGGCTCGTTGGCGGCGATCAGGTCGTTGGTGGCCTGAGCGAGGGTTGCCTCGGCGCCAAGAGCGGAGTCGATGACCGGACGGGGAGCCTTACCGGCACGGAAGCCCGGGAAGCGGTACTTCTTAGCGGTGTCCTTGTAGGCCTTCTTGATCGCGGCGTCGACGTCGGCGGCCGGGATGGTGACCGTAGCGGTGAGCTTGGCGTCCTTGACGTCAGAAGCGGTGATGTTCAACACGTTCCTCCTCATACTGCCCAGCTTATCTGAGGTGCTGGTACCTTTATGCAACAAAGAGTCGCGACGGCCGAAGCCGACGCAGATGCGTTGGTGCGGGCGAAAGGACTCGAACCTTCACGGGAATCCCACCAGAACCTAAATCTGGCGCGTCTACCAATTCCGCCACGCCCGCATGAGCGCACAGACTAGGAATGATAGCAGATACGAGCGGCAAGCGCACGCACACCTTTTACAGGCTCACGACCTCACCACGAGTGCAAAAGGCGGGGCGAGTTGTCCCGTCCCGCCAACTACGACTTGTTCGCTGACCCGCTATTCCCCCAGCAGAGCCTTCTCCGGTGTGATGGGCAGCGAGCGCACCTGGTGGCCGGTGGCGTGTGCCACGGCCGAGGCAACGGCGGCGAGCGGCGTGTTGATGACGACCTCGCCGATCGACTTGGCGCCAAACGGACCCGTCGGCTCGTAGCTCGGCTCAAAGGCCACGCGAATGCTGCCGATATCCAGGCGCGTGGGCAGCTTGTAGCTCATAAAGTTGCCGGTGCGCAGGCGGCCACGGTCGTCGTGCTCGACGATCTCGTAGAGCGCATGACCGATACCCTGGGCAATGCCGCCCTCGGCCTGGACGCGCGCGAGCGCCTCGTTGATCACGGTGCCGCAGTCGACGGCCGCCGCGTAGTCCACCACGGTCACCTTGCCGGTGGCCTTGTCGACCTCGACCTCGGCAATGCCGGCCATAAACGGCGGGGGCGAAACGGGCAGGCAGGCAGAGGCGTGCGAGGTCAGCGCGTCGCCGCCCGCGATGTTCTTGACGCATAGGTTGGCAAATTCGCGCAGCGTGAGGTAGCGGTTCTGCTCACGAGCGGCACGCTCGTCGGACAGGCGCACGTACTGGCCGTCGAAGACCACGTCGGCGGCGTCAACGTCCCACATCTGAGCGGCCTTGGCGCAAATCTTCTCGCGCAGCTCGGTCGCGGCGTTCTTGGCGGCAAGGCCCGTCACGTAGGTACCAGAGCTCGCGTACGAGCCGGCGTCGAACGGCGACACGTCGGTGTCCACGCCGCGTACCACAATGAGCGAGCTCTCCACGCCCAGCTCCTCGGCGGCAATCTGCGCCAGGATCGTGTCGACGCCCATGCCATTATCGGTGGCGCCGGTGCCGATGGTAATGAAGCCGTCCTCTTCCAGGCGCATGTCGATGCCGGCGATGTCCACGTTGGAGATGCCCGAGCCCTGCATGGTGAGCGCGCAGCCCAGGGCGCGCACGCGGTCGCCCAGGTCCACGGCCAGCGGCTTGTCGCGCCAGCCGATCATGTCCATCGCACGCAGCAGGCAGCGGTCGAGCGCGCAGGCGTTGAGCTTCTCGTTGTAGTACTGCGGCATGATCTCGCCCTCGCGCACCATGTTCTTAAGGCGCAGGTCGGCGGGGTCCATGTGCAGCATGTCGGCGAGCTCGTTGACGGCGCTCTCCACGGCAAACTGGCCCTGGGTGGCACCGTAGCCGCGATACGCGCCGCCGCGGTTGGTATTGGTGTAGACGGCGTCCCAGCTAAAGCGGCTCGCCTTCACGTGGTTGTAGATGGGCAGGCTCTTGTGGCCCGACAGGCCGATCGTCGTGGTAGCGTGCTCGCCGTACGCACCGGCGTTGGACAGCGTATGCAGATCGATGGCCGTGATGGTGCCGTCGTTCATGGCACCCAACTTGACGGTCATCTGCATCTGGTGGCGCGAGTTGCCCGCGGTGATGGTCTCCTCGCGGGTGTAGCAGCAGTAGCTCGGACGGCCGGTCTGCTGGGTCACGAACGCAACGAAGATCTCGCAGCAGCCCGTCTGCTTGGAGCCAAAGCCGCCGCCGATGCGCGGCTTAATGACCTGCACCTGCGACTGCGGAATGTCGAGCGACTGCGCGACCATGCGGCGCACGTGGAAGGGCACCTGCGTAGAGGTGGTCACCGAGATGCGGCCGAACGCGTCGGTCGTCGCGAAGGCGCGGAAGGTCTCCATGGGCGCAGTCTGCGTGGCCTGGCTGGTGTAGGTGCGCTCAAAGACGATGTCGCTCTGGGCGAAGGCCTCGTCAAGGTCGCCAAAATCGCTGGTACCGCTGCACACCAGGTTGCGCGGGACATCGCCGCCCTGCGGGAACATAAAGGTCACGTCGCCCTCGGGGTGGACCACGATATCGTTATCGAGTGCCTGGGTAAAGTCGAGCAGGGGCTCGAGCACCTCATAGTCGACCTTGATGAGCTTGAGCGCCTTGTCGGCAGCCTCCTCGGTCTCGGCAGCGACGATCGCCACCTCCTCGTTTTGGTAGCGCACAAGGTTCTCGAGAATCAGGCGGTCGTAGGGACTCGGCTGCGGATAGCTCTGACCGGCGATAGTAAAGCGGCGCTTGGGCACGTCCTCGTAAGTGTAGACGCCCACGACGCCGGGCACCTTCAGGGCGCGCGACGTATCGATGGAGCGGATCTTGGCGCGGGCATAGGGGCTGCGCTTGAGTTTGACGATGAGCGCGCCGGCGGGCACCATATCGCCCGTGTAGACGGGACGGCCCTCGAGCAGCGCCTTCGAGTCCTTCTTGGGCTGCTTATGGGTGATCTGCTTGTACGAGACACCGTCGCAGCTGGTGTCGTTGACCGGCAGTTCGGGCATCTCAAAGCCCACCTGCACGCCGGACTCGTTGAGGAAGCGGACAATGGCGCGCAGCTGGCTCTCGTAGCCGCTGCAACGGCAGAGGTTGCCGGCGAGCTGGCGCGACAGCTCCTCGCGCGTGGCGACGAGGCTCGGGTCCTCCTTGGCGGCGCGGGCAAGCGCCAGCACGTTCATGATAAGGCCGGGGGCGCAAAAACCGCACTGCTCGGCGCCTTCGGCAGCCATCGCGCGGGCAAGCGCCTCGGACTCAGCCTTGAGTCCCTCGAGCGTGGTGATGGTATGGCCCTCGACGCGCGCGGCGGGAACCGAGCAGCTCAGCACCGGGTCGCCGTCGAGCCACACCGTGCACAGGCCGCAGTTGGTGGTCTCGCAGGCGCAGCGCACTGACACGCAACCCTGCTCACGCAAAAGCGCAAGGAGCATAGTGTCGGGGGCAATCTGAACCTTGACCTTGCGGCCGTTGAGCGTAAAGGAAAGATCGATGAGTTTGGCAGCCATTAGCGCACCTCGCTAGAATCGACACCGGGCACACGGCGGCAGGAATACTCGTCCGTGGCAAACTTAGGGACCTGCACGGTCTCGAGCTCGCGGGCAAGCGCGGCCGAAAGCTCGATGCCGGCGGCGCGGCGCACGGCCTGGACGGCGAGCGGGGCCGAGATGCGACGGCGGTAGTCGGCCGAGCCCCACAGGTTGGTTCCGTAGCTCAGGGCACGCACGGATGCAGCAAGGGCGCGAAGCTCGTCCTCGGAAGGCTGCTCGTTGGTAAGGCCGCACGCCACGCCCTGCAGCAGGGTCGCGCGCAGCGGGCGGGCGCCCACGGTGACGTGCCAAGTGTTGTTCCACCAGGCGGCGGTGACGTTTAAGGAGGGGAAGTCGGTCGCGGCCTTGCGCACGGCCTCGTAGCTCGCACGGTAGTCGTGCTTAACGACCACGACGTGCTCGATCACGTCGCGCACATAGCCCATGTCCACGAACTCGGCGAGCGGCACGCGACCGGCACCCGTCAGCTCGACATACGAATCGAGCGCCAGGAATGCCGAGAGCACGTCCGAGAAGCCAAAGCGGCCGTAGATGCTGCCGCCCACCGTGGCGGTATTGCGCAGCTGCACGCCCACGATATCGTGAACGGCGAACTCGAAGACATTGTTGACAAGCGCGTTGAGCTCGGCATGGCGCTCGAGCTGGCGCAGGGTGCACATGGCACCGATGCGAAACTCGGTCTCGGTCTCCTCGATCTGATCGAGTCCGCAGGCCGAAAGGTCAATCGCCGTCGCGACGCGACGCGAACCCAGGCGCATCCAAATGCCACCGCCCACAATCTTGTTATTGCGGTTCTTCTGCAAGAGCTCATAGGCTTCGGCCGCGTTTCCAACACGGACGTAGGTACCGAACTTGAGCACGTTCTCCCCCATCTCTTCACTTGTCCAGTACCTTTAAGTGTACCAAACGAGGGGGCATAGCTCGTGTCGGGACAAAATGAACCGTTTTCCTCCGTCGCATGCGGATCAAAAAAGGCTCCCAGCCAAGATGACTGGGAGCCTTCTGCGATGCTATATCGAGCGAAGATTTAGCAGACGCCCTGGGCGAGCATGGCGTCGGCGACCTTCAGGAAGCCGGCGATGTTGGCGCCCATGACGAAGTTGCCCTCCTCGCCGTACTCCTTGGCGGTGTCGTCCACGTTGTGGAACATGCCGCGCATGAGCTGCTCGAGCTTGCCGTCGACCTCCTCGAAGGTCCAGGACAGGTGCTCGGCGTTCTGGCTCATTTCCAGGCCGGACACGAGCACGCCACCGGCGTTGGCAGCCTTACCAGGCATAAAGGCGACGCCGTTCTCCTGGAAGTAGGTCGTGGCCTCGATGGTCGTGGGCATGTTCGCGCCCTCGCCGACCACCTTGCAGCCGTTGGCGACGAGCGCCTGGGCGTCCTCGAGCAGCAGCGTGTTCTCGCGAGCGCAGGGCAGCGCGATGTCGCAGGGAAGCTGCCACACGCCACGGCCGTCGCCCTCGTGCCACACGGCATTGGGCTTCTCGTCAACGTACATGGCGAGCGTGACACCCTTGTCGTGGCCAGAGCGCTTCTTGTTATAGACATGCTCGAGCACGGTGTAGTCGATGCCGTCGGGGTCCTCGACCCAGCCGTGGGTGTCGGAGCAGGCCAGCACCTTGCCGCCGAGCTGGGCGACCTTCTGGACCGCGTAGATGGCGACGTTACCGGAGCCGTGAACGACGACGTTCTTGCCCTCGAAGGACTCGCCGCGGCTCTTGAGGTACTCGTCCACAAAGTAGACCAGGCCGTAGCCGGTGGCCTCGGTACGGGCGAGCGAGCCGCCAAAGGAGAGGCCCTTGCCGGTGAGGACGCCGGTCCACTCGTTGGTCAGGCGCTTGTACTGACCGAACATGTAGGCAACCTCGCGGCCACCAACGCCCAGGTCGCCGGCGGGAACGTCGGTGTTGGGGCCAATGTGGCGATAGAGCTCGGTCATGAAGGACTGGCAGAAGTGCATGATCTCGTTGTTGGACTTGCCCTTGGGGTCAAAGTCGGAGCCGCCCTTGCCGCCGCCCATGGGAAGGGTGGTCAGGCTGTTCTTGAGGATCTGCTCCAGGCCCAGGAACTTGAGCATGCCCAGGGTGACCGTCGGGTTAAAGCGCAGGCCGCCCTTGTAGGGTCCAATGGCAGAGTTGAACTCGACACGATAGCCGCGGTTGACCTGAACCTTGCCCTGGTCATCGACCCAGGGGACACGGAACATAACGATGCGCTCGGGCTCGACGAGGCGCTCAAGCAGGGCGGCCTCCTCGTACTCGGGATGGGCGTCGAGCGCCGGCTGGATGGTGCCGAGGATCTCGGTCGCGGCCTGGATGAACTCAGGCTGCTCGGGATAGCGGGCCTTGAGCTCGTCAAGAACTTTCTGCGTGTAGCTCATGCTTCCTCCAATTGATGGAAAAGAAAGGTGTCGTTCGCGGCGCCCCATGCGCCGCGAGCTTTATCGAGTATGGATAATATCGCACTGTTGCAGCAAAGTTTCGCATAAGCCGACGAGCAGATGTTTCGTTTTGATTACGATGCAGGTAGAAGCGTTTTTGAGCACCCGACGTACAAATCGCGTGTTTCGAAGCTGTTTCGTCCACGTGGTCCATACCACCACAAAGAGGACAGGCACCTTTGTGGCGGTTGGCAGGATGCGTTAGCGGGAACGTATGTGAATCGAACACATCCAAGACGTTTTGCACGCCTCACAACGGTTTTGAGGACCGCGGGGCCCACCGGAGCCCATCCGTTCCCAAACGTGGCGGTATTTTACCAAACGCGCAGTGTCGCGCCACGAAAACGGCCCATCTACTACGTTTAACCAGCAAGGGTAAACCATACCCACTTTTTCGTAACATCGGCAAGTCATCTACCTGCGGTTTTGTTTTTGCGGTTTTTGAAATGGTCGAGGGTAGTCACTTAAACGTAGTAGATAGGCCGGTTTTGTGGCGAGCGGCGATTCGGAGCCCTAGCGCAGGGATCTGAGACCGCCGGCCTCCTTGTTGAGCGTCGTAAAACGCACCGCATCCAGGTGCTCCAAGATGCTAATGGCTCGTTTGCGCGACACGCCTAAGGCCTCGCGCAGCACACTCGTCGTGGCAACGCCGCCAGCAGCCTCGATAGCCGCGGCGACGACCTCACGTGCATGGGCCTCGGCGGCGGCAGACAAGGCAACGTCGCGTTCGATCTTAACGATCGCGCGGTTGAGCGAAAGCTCGCGCAGGGCACGCGTCATGGTGTCGCGATCGAGCTGCAGACGCTCACCCACCTCGGGCAGTGTCGCCGCACCGAGACCCGCCTCGTCGAGGGCGGCCACGATGCGCTGGCTCGCCTCGCGCACCACACGTATCGCCGCAGCGGCAGAGTGCGGGTCGAACACCTCGGCACCGTCGACGGTGCACACGCCGCGCGCACAGCCCTCGAGAACGAGCGCGGACGCAATGTCTTCGCCCGCTGTCGGCCAGGCGGCATGCGCGACCTCGCCCGGCGTGAAACCCGTCTGCTTGGGCGCGGCCCCGTGCATGGCGGCCAACGTGACGGAGAGCGTGGCGAGGGCGGCATCGAGCACAGCGGGGGCGGCATAGAGCTCCTCGGTCGAGCGCTCGGCATGAAGCGCCACGGCGTCACCCGAGGAAACCGCCCCGTGCAGGAGCGCAGCCGCCTCGGCACTCGAAAGATCGAGAGCACGGGCTGCGGCCGCGGCAGGCACAGGCAGGCGCTGCAGCCCCAACCATGCGGCAACGGCGGCGGCGCGGTCGTCGGCATCCAGGGCCCCGAGCAGCGCGCACTCGCCCGCGGAGAGGACGCGCGAGCGGCGGCACCGCGAAAGAAGAACACGACCGCCGCCGATAAGCACCACCGGCGAAAACGCGAGCACAATGAGGCCGTCGCCCGATCGCACGGGAAGGCGCTCCTCCAGACGGACCTGCACGATGCGGGTCTCGCCAGCCTCAATGGGTCCCTCACCCTCCATGAGCATGATACGGCCAAGGACCTCCGCCGTACCCGCCATCACATGAACGCGCGTACCGGACTCGAAGGGCGCGGGCTTGGTGCCCTCGCGCCCCAGATACGTGAAGCGGGCGATGAGCCTGAGCGTCGAGCCCTCAGCACCAGACCCGCAGAGGACCTCGCCACGCGGAAGGTCGCCCGCACCGTCGCCCACGATGTTGAGCGCCGCGCGCTGCCCGGGCAACGCCCGAGGAGTATCACCATGCACCTGAATCGCGCGCACGCGGCAGCGCACGCCCGCGGGACATGAGACGAGCTCGTCGCCCACCGCTACGGGGGCATCGTGAAGCGTGCCCGTGACGACCGTCCCGGATCCCTTGATGGTGAAGCAGCGGTCGATGGGCAGGCGCGGGGCCAGACCGGGGCGCACCGGGCGGGATGCGGCATCGGCCAGGAAAGAGTCGATGGCTGCATCGAGGGCAAGGCGAACGTCCTCGATGCCCACGCCCGTGCGCGAGGAAACAGGCACCACGGGCGCATCGGCAAAGACGGTATCGCCGAGGAAGTCCATCACGTCGAGCTCGGCGAGCTCCGCCGTCTCGTCATCGGCCAGATCGCGCATCGTGAGCGCCACCACGAGGTGCCTCACGCCCAACAGCTCCAACACGTACACGTGCTCTCGCGTCTGCGGCATCACGCCCTCAACGGCAGAAACCACCAGCAACGCAACGCCCACGCCGGTGGCACCCTGTACCATCGCGCGCAGGTAGTGCGCATGCCCGGGCACGTCGACCAGGCCGACAAGCTTGCCGCTGGGAAGCTCGAGCTCGCCAAAGCCGAGCTCCGTAGTCATGCCTCGGCGGCGTTCGACCTCCAGACGGTCGGGATTTTTGCCGGTCAGCGCCTCGATAAGGGCCGACTTTCCGTGGTCGACGTGTCCTGCTGTTCCAACGACAACGGGACACTCGACAAGCTCACGCGCAGTCATCGATGCAAACCCGCCCGCACGGCATCGGCCAACGCGGACGCGCACAGATCAAGGTCGGTATCGTGCAAAAGCGTGCGAACGTCAAACAGTACCTGACCATGCTGCACGCGCGTCACGACCGGCGTATCGGGCTCCTGTACCATAGCGCGCTTTAGGCCATCGGCGGACAGGCGCCCATCGACGGGGCAAACGGCAACGCAAAAAGTTGGGAGCTCGACGGTCGGCAGCGACCCGCCGCCCGGGGCAGAGGCGCCCTCGACAACCTGCAGCTCCACCGCCTCCTCGAACTGAGAGTCGCGAAGCTTGCGCAGCATGCGGTCGTGCAGGCGCTTGGCCTGACGATCAAGCGGAACCGGCGCGCCGGAAAGCATGTTGAGCACCGGGATCTCACGATGTGCCGTATCGGGACCGGCCACATACAGACGCAGGGTGGCCTCGAGCGCCGCGAGCGTGAGCTTACCGGGGCGAAGCGCGCGCATAAGCGGATGAGAGGCGCAGGCGGCGATTGCCTGGGCGTTGCCAAGGATGATGCCCGCCTGCGAAGCACCGAGCAGTTTGTCGCCCGAGCACGAGACGACGTCAACGCCGGCGCAAAGGGATGCGGACGTGGGCTTCTCCCCCGCATTGGCGAGCACCCCGTCTGCAAGCAAAGCGCCTGAGCCTTGGTCCTCGTACAGCAACAGCCCATGCTCATGCGCCAGCGCAGAAAGCTCCGCCACGGAAGCCTCCTCGTGGAAGCCCTCGATACGGTAGTTGGAAGGATGGACTTTGAGGATCATCGCCGTGTTGGGCGTGATGGCGTTTCGATAATCATCCAGATGTGTGCGGTTGGTAGAGCCAACCTCGACAAGCTTGGCACCCGAAGCCGCCATGATGTCGGGGATGCGGAAGCTGCCGCCCACCTCGACAAGCTCGCCGCGGCTCACGATGACCTCTTTGCCGAAGGCATGCGCGGCAAGCACCAACAGCACCGCGGCGGCATTGTTGTTGACAACTAAGGCGTCCTGCGCCCCCGTGAGCGTGCGCAGCAGACGCGCGGCATGCTCTTTTCGGCCCCCGCGAGCGCAGGTTGAGACGTCATACTCAAGCGTGCTGTAGCCTCGGGCGACATCGGTCACCGCCTGCACCGCCGCGGGAGCGAGCGGAGCGCGGCCCAGATTGGTGTGAATCACAACGCCCGTCGCGTTGACGGCAGGGCGCAGGGTCGGCAGCGACAGGCGATGGGTCCGCTGCTCAATTGCCAAGGCGAGCTCGCGCTTGTTCCTTGCAGGGGCGCCGGAGCGAATCGCCGCGCGCTCGGCATCGAGCTCGGCGTCAATCGCCTCGCGTACCATCGTGTCGCCTGCATCGCCAGCAGCCTTCATGACCGGCCACTCGGCAAGCAGCTCGTGAACGGCGGGAATGGAACGCAGGCGGCCGCGCACCTCGGCAGACATGGATTCGCAGTCGCTCATGAAAAGCCTTTCGACATGTTCAATAAAAAGCTGGTCCCCCGCGATCGTCATCGGGCAAATAAATACCGGCGCGCACGCAAAAGGGACAGGTCCATTATGGCAGCTCGTGACAAGACGTCGAAGCGCCTCGTCTAAAACCTGCCAAAATAAACCTGTCCCTTTTTGGTCGGTTATGGCTTGGTGGCTTTAGGCCTCCTTATTGGCGTAGATAAACCAGTAGCCCAGCGCCACGATCAGGGCGCCACCCACGATATTGCCCAGCGTGGCGACCGTAAGGTTGAGCGCCAACCCGGCAGCGTTGAGGGCATCGGCGCCAGCGACATCGGCTCCATAGCCGCAGGAGTGCATCAAAATGCCCATGGGCAAAAAGTACATGTTGGCAACGCAGTGCTCAAAACCGCAGGCTACAAAGGCAGCGATGGGCAGCAAAATGCCCACGACCTTGTCGACCACGGTCTTGCCGGCAGTGCCGATCCATACGGCCAGACACACAAAGATGTTGCACAGAATGCCGCGGAAGAAGATGGTAACGGCGCCGATCGTAACCTTACCGGCGGCGACACTCACCATGGTGTTGGCGACGGCCTCGCCGTTGAGTTTGTAAATGGCTGCCATGTAAATCAAAAAGACAACGAACAGGGCGCCGGCAAAGTTGCCGATCCACACAATAGCCCAAGCCTTGAGCATCTGGACGAGCGTGATCTTTTTGCTCTTAAGCGCGCAGACCATAAGCGAGTTGCCGGTAAACAGTTCCGCGCCGCAAATGAGCACGAGCACCAGTCCCAGGCAAAAAGCAAGACCGCCCACGAAGCGCTGGGCGCCACAGCCAAGCGTGGGATCGCTCAGAAAGACCGTGAAGAACAGGCCGCCGAAGGCGATGAACGCGCCGGCGAACATGGCGAGCAAAAAGGCCTTCGAGACCGGCAGGTTGGCCTTGGTAACGCCTGCGGCCTCGGTCTTCGCCTCGATCGCGGCGGGCGCCAGGCAATCGGAGGTGGGGTATTCTGCCTTGCTCTGTGCCATGGAAATCACTTCTTTCTTACGATTCGGGACAAACGCTCCTGGTTCATTTGCCCCGCGAGGTCGGACGGTATAAAAATAAACGCGAGCCAAATTAGCATATTGGCCTGCGATTATATAGCTTGGAGCGGGCGACGGGAAGTCCAAGGATTTGCTTCGCTGCGGGCCTTCGGCCCTTGCGTGCTGCGCTGGAAAATGCTCACGCATTTTCTCAGCTCCGCACCCTGGCGGGTTCGATTCCCGTCGCCCGGCGCGTAAACGAAAACAGCTCTGATCCCCAAAGGAAACCAAAGCCGTTAAAACAATTCTTATGGAGCGGGCGACGGGAATCGAACCCGCGTCATCAGCTTGGAAGGCTGGGGTTCT
>CAUBMI010000010.1 GCA_958436995.1 uncultured Collinsella sp. | reverse complement strand
CGCAAGCGGTGCCACAGGCCGGCGCGGCCTTGGGATCGGCGGAGCCGCAAGCAGGGGCGGCAGCAGGATCGACGGAGCCGCAAGCAGGAGCAGCCGCGGGATCGACGGAGCCGCAAGCGGTGCCACAGGCCGGCGCGGCCTTGGGATCGGCGGAGCCGCAGGCGGGCGCGGGATCGGCGGTACCGCAAGAAGCGAAAGCGGCAACGTTCTCGAGATTCTCGGACATGGCAATTCCTTTCGATTGGGGGCGGCTGGGCGAAGCCGCCCGGACGTAGACGCTTTTGCGCCTAAGCACATCATGCGAGGAATGCACCCCACCCAAAAGAAGGCACTAATCTATTAGCCAGTTACCAAAAAGTAAGTTGTAGCCACGGGCGCCAGCTGCTGCGATAATGCAAGCAACCTACCCGATTGCGAGGTTACCATGCTCACCAAAGAAGAACTGCCTCCCTGCCCCGTCGCCACGTGTTTTCAGCTCTTTGGCAACAAGTGGAAAATCTATATCATCCAGCAGCTCATTGAGCAGCCCCTGGGCTTCAACGCGCTACATCGCTCTATTCCCGGCATCAGTCAAAAGGTGCTCTCGTCAAACCTAAAGGAAATGGATGCCGCGGGACTTATCACGCGCACCGTCATTCCCGAAACGCCCATCCGTACCGAATACGCGCTGAGCGAGCTGGGTCAAAGCCTTATGCCCATCATCGATTCTCTTGTGGAATGGGGCACCGACTACCAGCAGCTTGTGCGAAGCTCCTAGCAGCTACGGGCTTTTGCAAATTGAGCGCCGTGGGGCATACCGCTCCACGGCGCTTACCTTTTTGTGCCTTCTTTTGAAGAAGCGGTCCGGGTTGCACACTGCTGTCAAACACGCCCAACTCAATTGGACAGGAGGTCAGCCATGAATCAAGCCGAGCGTCGTATTTGGCTTATCGACGCATTGCTCAACGAGCGACCGGACGGGCGCGGCGTTGCTGTTCCCGCCGGAGCCGGCGAGCAGCGTGATTTGCTCAGGGCCCTTATGAACGTGCGGTCGCCCGAAGCGCTCGCGACAGAGGTGCTCGATATCCAGGATGCCTACTTGCAGCAGCGGCTTGTTGAGCGCGGCGGCGCAACCGATGCCGGCACGCTTCCCTACTGCAATCGCATTGCCGTCTGGCGTGGCGACATCACGTTGCTTAAGGCCGACGCCATCGTCAACGCCGCCAACAGCCAAATGCTCGGCTGTTTTGTGCCGGGACACCGCTGCATCGACAATGCCATCCACACATACGCCGGCATGCAGCTGCGCCTGACGTGCGCCAGCCTCATGTGTAAACAGGGGCATGAGGAACCGACCGCATGCGTCAAGGTCACGCCAGCCTTTAACCTGCCCAGCAGCCATATCTTCCACACCGTCGGTCCCATCGTGCCCAACCATAAGCCTGGCCCGCGCGAGGAACTGCTACTGCGCCATTGCTACACCAGCTGCCTGGAAGAAGCGACGAGCCGAAAGCTCGACACGCTTGCCTTCTGCTGCATTTCGACGGGCGTCTTTGGCTATCCCCAACAAGCCGCCGCGCGCGTTGCCATCGATGCCGTTCGTCATCATCTAGACCATAACGACCCCAACCTTAAGGTGATCTTCAATGTTTTTCTCGCGTCTGACGAGTCAATCTACCGCGACCTTCTCCAAGCAGATCGCTAAGCTCCGAGCCGAACTCGATGCATCCGACGCCGTGATAATCGGCGCCGGCGCGGGTCTTTCCACCGCGGCTGGCTACGCCTACGCGGGAGAGCGCTTCGAGAAACTCTTTGGCGACTTCGCCGCACGCTACGGCTTTACCGACATGTACTCCGGCGGTTTCTACCCCTATGACTCCCTCGAGGAATACTGGGCATTTTGGAGCCGCTATATCATGTGCAACCGATATGACCCCAAACCCAAGCCCATCTACGAACAGCTTTTGGGCCTGCTGCGCGACCGAGATTACTTTGTGCTGACCACAAACGTAGACCATTGCTTCCAACGCGCCGGTTTCGATAAACAGCGACTCTTTTACACGCAGGGCGACTATGGTCTATTCCAGTGCAGCAAGCCCTGCTGTCAGGAAACTTGGGACAACGAAGAGCTCGTACATTACATGGTCGCCGCCCAAGAAGACCTGCGCATTCCTTCTGCGCTAGTGCCCCGTTGCCCCCATTGCGGCTCCCCGCTCACGATGAACCTGCGCGCCGACGATACGTTTGTGCAGGATAAGGGCTGGTATGCCGCGGCCGACCGTTACCAAGATTTCCTGCGCCGCCACAGCAATATGCGCATCCTGTTCTTGGAGCTTGGTGTGGGCGGCAACACGCCCGTCATCATCAAGTACCCGTTTTGGCAGATGACTGCCAAAAACGAGCGCGCAACGTACACATGCGTCAATTTTGGCGAGGCAGTCGCTCCGGCAGAAATCGCCGATCGCAGCATTCTAATCAACGCCGACGCAGGGCGTGTGCTGGACGCACTTGCCGTCCAAGCCGTCAGATAGCAAAGGCGATGCTGTCTCACATAGTCGTTGGGGACGTTCTTGAATGACTAGTCGTTAAAGAACGTCCCCAATGACTAACTAGCCGTGAAAGCGGGCTATGGGCGCCAGAGACTGCTCGCGAAAGACGCGCTCGACGGCGGCGCGGTATTCGTCGACCTTTTTGGTCTTGCGCACGATCTTGTGAACGGTAGCGGGATCGGCGAAGGCGCACTTGGCGTAGAACCACCACTCCTTCATGCGAAAGACTGCATTGCCGCCAATCTCATCCGCATAGGCTGCGAACAGCGTGTCGTGGAAGCGCTGCAGCTCAGCTGCCGTGGCAGCAGGACCGCCCTTAACCATGCGAGCCAGTGCGGGGTTCGCAAGCAAGCCGCGCCCCAACATTACGTGACGCGTTCCGGGATAGGCCTCCACCAGCGCATCCATGTCCTCAAGATCAAAGATGTCGCCGTTATAGGCCACGGGAAACGGCGCCCGCTCCAGCGTCTCGCCGTAAAACTCTTTGCGCGGCGAGCCCGTATAGCGGTCCTTTTGCACGCGCGGATGCACGATCAGCTCCGCCAGCGGCATGCGGCAATAGATGTCGAGCACGCGCTCGTACTCCTCGTCGTTCTCCAGTCCCAGCCTGGTCTTGACCGACACCGGCAATGGCGAGCGCTCGCACACGTCGCTCAAGAACACCTCGAGCTCATCCAAGTTGCGCAGAAAGCCCGAACCCTTCCCCTTGGCGACAACCGTGCCCGAGGGACAGCCAAGGTTAAGATTAACCTCGCGGTAACCCATGTCGGCGAGCACCTGCGCCGCCCACGCAAACTCGTCCGCGTTTTTGGACATCAGCTGAGGCACCACGTTAAGCCCCTGGTTATTGACAGGGTCGACCTCTTTAAACGCCTTACCGCCAAAGCGGTTGCCCACGCGCGGCGGCGACAAAAACGGCGTGTAATAGCAGTCGAGCGCACCAAAGCACTCCGCATGCACGCGACGGAACACATGCCCGGTAATTCCCTCCATGGGGGCCAGCGAAAGGATCATCTACTCTTCTCTCATATCAACGAATGTGACAAAGGAACCGCCCCTTTGTCACATGCATTATGCCTTGTGCTTCAGATGATTCACAAGGCAGAGGTAGCTACTTGACGATAATCACCCTTCCATCCGTCGCCATCACGCAACGAAGGTGAATGCTTTTCCGCGAAGTGAACGAGTGAAATCGAGCCCCCGAAACATCGACACTTTTGGAGAGCCATTTCCTGCGGTTTTGTCGCTCAAATCCTGCGGTTTTTGCATCCAAAAGTGCGAATGCTTCAGGGGTCCAGAATAGGATGTTCACTTCTCGGAAAACCATTCACCTTCGATTTGCTGGCGCACACAAACAGCGAGAGGCTGTCCCACGATAGCCCCCTTGCGCGTCATTCGCCCCATGATAGCGGCTTCATGCTCTAAAAGATGGCGCCCACGATCAAGCGACCGCCAACACCACGCCGTTGACACCATGTTTGAATAACAGGCGCCCTCCACTCATCTATACTCAAGAGCGTGTGAGTATCGCCCGAAAACGATGAGAGTCGAGGCCCCCATGCAGCAGCTCACCGAACAAGAAAAGAAACGCATCCAGCGGTACTGTACATACCCCAAGATCGCAGCGACCGCACTCGTCATGTCGTTCGTAGCATGTCTGCTCATGCTGCCGCTCCAAATGATCAACGATATCGCGTTCCACCAAAAGGAATTCCAACCCGCGGGCATATATACCGCCATCGCACTCACCGTAATCGAACTCGCCATCTTTTGCTATTGCGCCCTTGCACCGCGCTTTGGAATGCAGGGCAAACAGTGGAAGGAGCTGCAGAGCAGGCTTGCGGTGGCCCAGACCAACAAGGACCGTTCCGCGGAGGTCGCCGGCGTGCTCGCCACGCAAGCTGCCGGCCGTCTGCTCAAAAACAGCGATAACGATGCTGCGCGCAACCTGGGCGGCGCCGCGGAGGTCGCCGGCGCCGTAGGGGCAGTCGCCACGGCGGCAGACGTGTTAGCCGAAACCTCGAGCAATGCCGAGGCCATGGCAAACGCATACGGCGTGACGATTCCAAGCGCCAAAAAGCAGGTCATAGCTCTCGCGGTGGTGCCCGCCATTGTGCTGCTTGGCGCCTACATCCCGCAGTTTGTCCAGGGAAATAACGAGCTTCAGGCAAGAAAGGCTGCAGCCGCCGAGCAGCTCGCCATCGCGCAAGATGCCTTGGAGCCCGTGTGCGAACGCGTCGCGGTAGACGACCCATATGAGTCGTATCACGACTACGGCTACCGCATTATCGGCTATCTGCGCGATAATGACCTCGGCGCTCAAGCAGCCTATGTCTACCTTTCTTTTGATGCAGACGGCATGCTCACGGACGTCGATTACACCAGTCAGATCGAACCCGAGGCAAGCCTTGCAGACAACCTCGTCCGCGCCGAGCAGGACATCGCGACGCTCTGCGCCCCGCTCAACGGGCTGGACATTTCCGTTGCCACACCGGGCCTCCTCACGCCATGCAGCCTGTCGGATGAATTTAAACAGGCATTTTTAGCCGGATCCCTATATGAAGAAATCAGCATTAAGACGGAGGATGAATCTATCAAGTCGTACTTCACCTTTGACACCGAGCCCAAAGAAGAGTTCGACGAGTACACTCATCCGGAAATTAGGCTTATGCTCTCTGCAAAGAAGAGCTAAAGGCTTACGTTCTGATTTCCGCTCGCGAACGCCGCCAATATAACGAGGTCTAATACTTTTCCAAGAAGTGAACGACCGTTTTTGGACCCCCGAAGCATCGACATTTTCTGACGCCAAAACCGCAGGATTTAACAATCAAAACCGCAGGAAACCGCCTTCAATGAGTGTTAGCGCTTCGGGGGTCCATTTTGACTCGTTCACTTCTCGGAAAAGTATTAGACCCCGATTCCGCAAGGCCCTCAATGTGACAAAGGGGCTGTCCCTTTGTCACATTATTCGGAGCGCAGGGCCTCCACGGGGTCTTTCTTGGATGCGCTACGGGCCGGCAGCAGGCCGGCGACAACCGTCAGCAGCACCGAAATCGCGATGAGCACCAGCGCATCCTGCACGGGCAGGCTCATCAGGTTGGGGACCTGTTTGGCCGCAAGCGCCCAGGCATTGACCGGGAAGCTCACGAGCACCACAACGACAATGGCAAAGACGCCGGCAATGAGGCCTTCAATAAAGGTCTCGGCATTGAATACGTTGGCCACGTTGCGCTTTGACGCGCCGATCGCGCGCAGGATGCCAATCTCCTTTTTACGCTCCAGTACGCTGATGTAGGTGATGATGCCGATCATGATGGAGCTGACGACCAAGCTGATGCTCACAAATGCGATGAGCACCAAGCTGATGGTGTTCACGATATCGGTCACCGAGCCCATGATGATGCCCATGTAGTCGGTGTACGAGATGGCCTGTTCGTCGTGGCCGGCGGCTTTGACCTGCCTGTTATAAGCATCGATGTGATCGAGCACGCGCTCCTTAGCCTCAAAGTCGCGCGGGAAAATCTTGACCGAGATGGGGTCCGCCTCGTCCGCATAGCCCAACGTGGTCAGATTGTTATCGTAGGTGAGCTTCGAAGCCTTGGCATAGCTCATCATGAGCGAACTCAGGTCCTCGGCGTCCATGTTGAAGTGAATGGCACGAGCAAAGGCGCTCGCATCCACACGCATAGCGCTCGCCAGGTTGGCAAAACTCGAAGACATCTGCGTAGCCATCTGTCCCATGAGCCCCGCCGCACCTGCTTTAAGCTGGGACGATACAGTTGTCGCAATCTGGTCGCTGATTGTCTTGGTTACCTGGCCCATTGCCTGCTGCAGATACGGAGCCAGCTGTTTTTGCACATAGTCGGTCATCGCCTGCTGGAGACGCTCTGCCAGGGCATCGCCGCCGAGCGCCTTCAATTGAGCCAGGCATTGCTGCGCCGCGGCATCATGCTCAAGATACGTCGAGAATGCGGCAGCGAGCTTTGATGCGTCCTTAAGATCTTCGGACGACAGCGCCTTAAACTGATCAGACTGCAAAAAGCCCTCAAACAGCTGGTTGGCAAGCGTTCCCACCTGCTGCATTTGCTCGGGCGTGAGCTCCAGACCGTCAAAGACGCCCGAGAAATCTGGAGCCGGCGCTTTGGCCATGATGTCGCTGAAGTCGATATCCTTGCCTACGCCCGAAAGGTCAATATCCAACCCGGACAAATCAAGACCCGACAGGTCCATACCGCCGGCTGCACCCGAGAGCACAGATGTATCGAACGAAAACGCACTCTTCAGCGCCGCCTCGTCCACACTAAACATGCTGCCCAGATCCACGCCTTGCTTGGCCTCGCCCTGCAGTTCATCGAAAGTTTTGCCCGTAAAGACATCCGTCTCGGGGTGGGTAAGCTGTTCCTGCACAATCTGCGAATCGGCAGCACGCTGCATAAGCTGGCGAGTCAGCGCATGCGTATAGGCAATGCCCGGGGATAATGCGCTCGCGTTGGCCGTCTCGTTGGGTCGCACCACGCCCACAATGCGCACGTCAATACCGTCGGCAACCTTGGCCGCCATATGGTCGGCATCGCCAGCCATGTCAGTCCACATGCCGGTCTCTTCGTTTTTGCGATAGGCATCTGCCGGCGACAGCACCTTAAACGTCGTGGACAGTGCATCGTCGTAGGTAAAGTCGGCGCCGGTCTTGGGCGCCTCGACCTTGCCGTCGGCCGTCATGGCGCTGTTAACCAGGTCGTTGAGTTCATCGATATCCAGCGCACCGATGCTGTAGAGCGTGTAGTCGCCCACCGTTCCGCGGCTCGAAAGCACCATCACGGCCTCGTTGGCTGACGTAGGCCAATGGCCGGCAACAACATCGTACTGGCTGTCGAGCAGGCTCTGGTCGTCAATCATCTCGTTGAAGACCGACGTTCCCATGGATTCCATGCTCACCGTTGCCGCCGAGCTCGCGCCTCCGCTCATGGCCTCGGTCATGGCGTTGGGCACCAGCCGGACAGGCTTCTCATCGCCCTTGCCGGCACGATAGACAACCGGCGATACACCGTAGCCGTACTGAATGGCGTTGACCTCTTTATCGATGCCGTCGCCACCGGCATCGAGCCATGCCTTAAAGCTCGTCATGTCGTTGGACTTAACGCTTGCGAACATATCCTTTACGGCCGTGACCACAGGGATCTTATCGGCCCCCTGAGCCTTGCCGCCGGTGGCGCCGTCGGACGCGTCCTTGTCCTCGGACGCCTCCTCATCCGTAGCTCCATGCCCGCCCATCATGGACGACAGGTCATAATCTTGTTTGGAAATGGTGAGCGGGTAGCTCGAGAGCGTATCCTCCTCGACCTTTTTGATGTAGCCGTTTACGCCGTTGGAGAGCGCCAGAATCGCCGCAATGCCGATAATGCCGATCGAACCAGCAAAGGCCGTCATAGCCGTACGGCCCTTCTTGGTCAAAAGGTTTCGCGCCGAAAGCCCCAGCGCTGTCACAAAGCTCATCGAGGTTTTGCGCGTGGGCTTGGCCTCGCGACGCGCGGCCTCGGCAGCATCAAAGGGGTCGGAATCGTCGGTGATCTTGCCGTCCGCCAGGGTGACGATGCGCGTGGCGTACCTGTATGCCAACTCGGGATTGTGCGTGACCATGATGACCAAACGATCGCGCGCAACATCCTTGAGCAAATCCATGACCTGTACGGATGTCGTTGAGTCCAAGGCGCCGGTCGGCTCGTCAGCCAGCACAATCTCGGGGTCATTGATCAGGGCGCGGGCAATGGCCACGCGCTGCATCTGCCCGCCCGAAAGCTGGCTCGGGCGCTTGTCAACGTGCTCGCCCAGACCGACTGCCTCGAGCGCCTTGCGCGCACGTTGGCGGCGCTCGGCATGCCCCACGCCCGTGAGCGTAAGCGCCAACTCCACGTTTTCCAAAATGCTCTGATGCGGAATGAGGTTATAGCTCTGGAACACAAAGCCGATGCGATTATTGCGATAGGCATCCCAATCGCGGTCGTTGAAGTCCTTGGTCGAGATGCCGTCGATCAGCAGATCGCCCGAATCGAAATGATCGAGTCCACCGATGACGTTGAGCATCGTAGTTTTACCCGAACCCGAGGGACCCAGAACGGCTACGAACTCGTTATCGCGAAAAGACAGGCTTACGCTGTCGAGCGCTACCTGCGTAAACGACTGCGTAACGTACCTTTTGCAAATAACTCTGAGATCCAGCATGGACGGCAACCTCTCTCGCGCGGGCGCGCTCGCCCGCTCCCCCGCCGTTCACGTTCGGCGCGTTTGTCCTACTCTATCCTCATTTTTGGCCGATACCAGTGAGGAGTGTAACGAACCGCGCCAAAAAACGAACGGGACAGCACGCCGCATGGCGCACCATCCCGCATATAACATCCCCGATGCGACAAAGAGGCTGTCACTTTGTCACATTCCAATGCGCGCTACTCTTCGAGCCCGCACGGCATAACGTTAGCGCTGCCGTGGCGAGCCTCAGTCACGGCTGCAAAGAAGCGATAGCCGCCCGAGAAGTTAAAGCACTCAAAGCCATGCTGCGCCAAAATGCGGCAAGCAATGTAGCTGCGAATGCCGCTCTGGCAAATCACGTAGACCGGCTTGGCCCGGTCGAGCTCGCCCAGGCGATTGCGCAGATCATCGACGGGAATGTTTACGAAACCATCGATATGCCCGCGCTCATACTCCCCTTCCGTACGAACATCGAGCAGCTGCACGCTGCCATCGCGTGGCAAGTTGGGCTCATCCTCCCAATGCCACTGCGCCAGTATGCCGCGATTGAGGTTCTCGATCATAAAGCCCGCCAAATTGACGGGATCCTTCGCCGATGAATACGGCGGCGCGTATGCTAGGTCCAAATCCTTAAGCCTATCGCCGTGCATGCCTGCCTGGATGGCAGTCGCCAGAACGTCGATACGCTTGTCCACACCATCGATGCCCACGATTTGCGCACCCAGCAGGCGCAATCCCTGCTTCTCGAAGACAACCTTCATGGTCATGGGCGTTGCACCCGGATAATAACCCGCATGCGAACCGGGCGACAGGACCACGCTGTCGCAGTCAATTCCCGCCGCGTGTGCTGCCTTTTCGGATAGTCCCGTGCTTGCCGCCGTCAAGTCGAATACCTTGATAACCGATGAGCCCAACGATCCGAGGTAGCAGCTGTCCATGCCGGCTATGACATCGGCGACGACACGCCCCTGCTTGTTGGCGGGGCCGGCGAGCGAAATGACCGCGTCCTCGCCGGTCACCTGATGCGTGACCTGCACGGCATCGCCCACGGCATACACGTCGGCAGCGGAGGTCTCCATGCGGTCGTTGACCACAATAGCCCCCTTGATGCCCAGTTCGAGCCCCGCCTCTTGCGCCAGATGGTTCTCAGGTGCCACGCCAATGGCAAGCAGCACCATATCGGCTCCGATAGGGTCATCGCCCGCAACATGGGTGACAACGCGGCCATCAACTTCCTCAAAACCTGTCACATCGGCCTTGAGGCGCAGATCGATACCGTGCTCACGCACCTCGGTATGCAAAAGGGTCGCCATGTCGTAATCCAGGTTGTTCATAAGCTGGACGGGACGCTGTAGAAGGGTCACCTGGAGCCCCAGCTCACACAGATTCTCCGCCGTCTCGACGCCAATGAAGCCGCCGCCGATCACGACGGCACTGCTCGGTCGCCGCTCTCGAACATAGCTGTGAATACGCAGCGTGTCCTCAACGGTGCGTAGGCTAAAGATTTTATCCGAGTCGATGCCCGGCAACGCAGGGCGAATCGGCTTTGCACCCGGCGACAGGATGAGCTTGTCATACGTCTCGACAAATTCCTCGCCCGTCAGCATATTGCGAACCTCGACCGTATGCGAATCGGGATGGATGGCAAACACCTCGTGACTCGTCTTGACCGCAATGCGAAAGCGATCCCAAAAGCCCTTGGGAGACTGCAGCGTCAATGCGCTCTCTTCTTCTATCACGCCGCCAATGTAGTACGGAAGCCCACAGTTGGCATACGATACAAAACCCGTGCGCTCAAAGATGACAATTTGGGCCTGCTCGTCGAGTCTGCGCAAACGTGCCGCCGCCGATGCGCCGCCCGCGACGCCTCCAACGATAACCACCTTCATAGCCAACGCACCACCTTTCCCGTGTAGCCGCTTATGCCGCCGATATTCTTGACACTGCCATACCCAGAACGCTTAAGAAAACTCACAGCCTGGTTGCTTCGCGCACCGCTCAGGCAATGCACGAGAAGCTGCGTGCCCTTTCGACGTATACCCATGATGCTACCCCGAAGCAGAAAAAAGAGTCGCTGTTTCCAGCGACTCCCCTTCAGTTGTCTGTCCCACGGACTTACTGTTCGCTCTTCGCGAGTGCCTGATCGATCAGTTTGTTGAGCGCCTCGCGCTGCTCAGCGGAGTTGATGCCGCCCATGATCGGCTCTCCCACAATGTTACCGTTCTGGTCGATCACGTAGGTGGTCGGGAACGAGTACAGGTTGGAGGTGAACTTTCCGGCCTCGCTGTCCGACTTAAACCAGATGTTTTTATACGTCACGCCCTTCTTGGAAAGCACGTCCCTGGCATCGGCCACCGCGTCTTTGTTGCCATCGAGCGTAAAGGAATTAACGCCCACGACCTGGCCGCCCTTCTCGGCAAGCTCCTTGTTGAGCTTCTCCAGATCGCCCAGCTCTCCCACGCACGGCTTGCAGGTGGTAAACCAGAAGTTCATGACGGTCACCTTGTTTTTGGAGAACAGCTCGTCGCTGTTTACATCGTTGCCGTCCAGGTCCTTGCCCTTAAAGCTGGGGAACTTCGTCTCCCCGCTCTCGCCGTTGGTCATGCCTGCGGTCGAGGCATCGACGCTCTCCCCCTCGCCGGGCGTGCTGCCGCATCCGGGAAACTCCTTCTCCAGCGCCATGAGCTTATCCTCGATCTCCTTGACCTGCTGCGCGCCGGCCTTAAGCGTCTTGAGCTCGTCAGCCGTAAACTGATCCTTGGCGCCGTCGATAGTCTTGAGCAGGAAATCGCCGTAATTGCTACCGTCCTCAATCATTGCCGAGTCTTTATTTGCCGCATTGAATACCTTTTCCCATAGGGCGTTATCGCTCGCAAAGATCTCGTTTTCCTTTTGCAGCAGCTGCTGGTACAGCTCGGCCGCCTCCTCGGCGCTCGACGGCTTTTGCGCTATGAGCTCGGCAATCTGCGCATCGCCGCTCGTGGCATCCTTCACGTCGCCCTTGGGCGCAGAGCACGCCGCGAGGGTCAGCGCCAGCACGGGCAGCATCAACAGGGCCGCAATTCTTGACAGTTTCATGGTTCCTCCGTTATATCGAAGCTTATATAGGTACCTATTTGTTTTCGCTGGCTTGCGCGGGCTGCGCGGGTTTGTCGCCCGTCACACCCAGCCCGTAGCGAAAGCTAATAGCATCGACGGGGCACGCGCTCACGCATTTGCCGCAACGAATACACTCGGCATGGTCGGGCGTACGCGTAACGTCCACGTCCATCTGGCACACCCTGGCGCACTTGCCGCACGAAACGCATTTGCACTGGTCAACCTGGATCCCCAGCAACGACACCTTGTTCATGAGCGCATAAAACGCACCGAGGGGGCAAATCCATTTGCAGAAGGGGCGGTAGAACAGCACGCTCAGCACTGCAACCACAATGAGAATCGCGAGCTTCCAGGTAAAGAGCTTTCCCAGCGCGGAGCGGATTCCCGTATTCATGATGGACAGCGGAATCGCGCCCTCGAGCACACCCTGCGGGCAGATGTACTTGCAAAAGAACGGGTCGCCCATACCCACATCGTTAACCACCAAGACGGGCAGCAGCACCACGGCAAACAGTAGCACGGCATACTTGATGTACGTGAGCGGCTTGAGCTTTTTCGTGGAGAGCTTTTTGCTGGGAATCTTATGCAGAAGCTCTTGCAGCCATCCAAACGGACACAAAAAGCCACATACAAAACGTCCCAGTAGCACGCCGATTAGAATGAGCGTTCCGGTGACGTAATACGAAAAGCTGAACTTAGACGATCCCACCACCGACTGAAACGACCCGATGGGGCACGCACCCGAGGCCGCCGGACACGAGTAGCAGTTGAGCCCCGGCACGCAGACGGCTTTGCCCGCCCCCTGGTAGATGCCCCCCTTGGCAAAGTTAGGCAGGTGAATATTGGTCGCAAGCGTCGCCGCCGCCTGAATCAATCCACGAAATCGCGCTAAAAGATGCGATGCAGTGTTTTTTCTTTTATCCAATTCCGATACACTCCAAGCACAGCCTGATTGCCTTGGCCAGCACGGCATCTGCCTCGCCGCGCATAACGCCAAAGCACACCATGGCTACCCCAACGATCAGCAAAGCCACCTGCGCCACAGGCTTAATCGCTTTGAACAATCTGACCACTCCTTTCGTTTCGCGACCCATTGGACCATACCGACTATAAAATCCGTGTTAAGCGTGAATGACTATGCAAGGAGAACGTTATGCGCATCTTGGTCGTCGAGGACGAGCGGGCGCTGTGCGATGCGATCGCACGCAGCCTGCGCAACTTGGCCTATAGCGTCGACTGCTGCTACGACGGGCAGCAGGCCCTCGATCTGCTCGATGTCGAGACCTTTGATCTTGTCGTGCTCGACCTCAATCTCCCCCATGTCGACGGCATGACCGTGCTCAGGCAACTCAGGACAACTGATTGTGAGACCAAGGTGCTTGTGCTCTCGGCACGTGGCGAGGTCTCCGACAAGGTAGCGGGGCTCGATGCGGGCGCCAACGACTACCTCACCAAGCCGTTCCATCTTGACGAGCTGGCAGCACGTATCCGCAGCCTCACGCTCAGGCGCTTTACGCAAAGCGATGTTATCCTGACCTGCGGATCGCTGAGCTTTGACACCAAGGCGCGCATCGCTTCCGTGGACAGCGAGGCTTTATCTCTTACGCGCAAGGAAACGGGAATCTTGGAATACCTGATGCTTAATCAGGGGCGTCCGGTAAGTCAAGAGGAGCTTATCGAGCACGTTTGGGATAGCAGCGTGAACAGCTTTAGCAACGCAACCCGCGTTCATATCTCGTCGCTCCGCAAAAAGCTACGCAGCGCTTTGGGATACGACCCGATTCGCAATCGGATTGGAGAGGGCTACGTTATGGAGGATGGAGAATGAAAGGGCTTTCGCTGCAATGGCGCATAACGATTATGACGGCACTGCTGACGTGTGCGGCATGCGTACTGACGAACTGCTTGGTCGGCTATACGGGCATGCGCTACATGGATGCCATCGGCAGCGACATCTCGGCCTTTAACGCAACCGGCGAAGATTCGCTCCAGGCGTTCGACCCAACGAAAGCGGCCCTCGATGACAAGGTCACAATCGTCGTAAATGACGCACAGGAGTCTTTTGGCACGACAGCCTGGTACATCACGGCTGGAGTCACACTCCTTGGCGGCGCGCTGGCATACTTTGTGAGCGGCCGTGCACTCAAACCGCTACGGGCTTTTGCAGCTCAGGTTGAGCGTGTGCAGCCTGACAACCTAAGCGAAATCAGACTCAATGAAGATGTGCCCACCGAGCTACAACGATGCAGCGCCTCTTTCAACGACATGATCGCTCGTCTTGGCGAAGGATTCTCTGCACAGCGTCAGTTTACCGGCAACGCCGCACACGAGCTTCGCACCCCGCTCGCCCTTATGCAAGCACAGATTGAACTATTCATCTCCGAGCACTCCGGTTTGCAACCCGAAACAGCCGAGCTGCTCGGCCTGCTACAAGAACAAACTGAGCGGATGTCGCGGATGACCAAGGTGTTGCTCGAGATGAGTGAGCTCCGCAGCGTTCCTTGCGAGGACGATGTTGAACTTGGTCCCTTGTCCGAAGAGGTCCTCACCGACCTTGCGCCACTTGCCGAAAATAAGGGCATAGCCCTCAATTGTGCTGGAGACGCTTTAGTAATCGGGAGCGACACGCTCCTCTATCGGCTGGTGTTTAACCTGGTCGAAAATGCCATCCGTTACAGCCGCCCCGGCTCGTCTGTCAACGTCTCCATCTGCGACAACAACAGCCGCGTGTTCCTGCGAGTCGAGGACCAGGGCCCGGGAATACCCAAGCAGTACCGCGAGAGCATCTTCCAACCGTTCTTTCGCCTGGATAAATCCCGCAGCAGGGCATACGGCGGCGCAGGACTCGGACTCGCGCTCGTTTGGGAGATTGCAGCGCTTCACGGTGGCGCTGTAGAGGTCGAAGCAAGTTCCGAGAACGGGACCACTATGCTCGCAAGCCTTCCAAAACGATCCGCAGCATTAACCGAACAGTAAAACGAAAGGGGTCCCGCACACGTTTGCGCGGGACCCCCCTCCCTGTCAATGCAATTCGCCCAAAAGAGTAGAAGCCTACTCCCACTCCACCGTGCCGACGGGCTTCGGCGTGAGGTCGTAGCACACGCGGCAGATGCCGGGAACCTCGGCGGTGACGCGGGCGGTGATGCGCTTGAGCAACGCCCAGTCGAGCTCAGGCACCTCGGCGGTCATGACATCGACGGTGTTGATGCAGCGGATGATACAGGGCCAATCGTAGGCGCGCTTGCCCTCGCGCACGCCGGTTGCGCGGAAGTCGGGCACGACGGCAAAATACTGCCAGATGGTCAGACCGGCCTTGTCGATCTCCTCGCGCACGATGGCGTCGGCTTCGCGCAGCGCCTCAAGACGGTCGCGGGTGATGGCACCAAGGCAGCGGACGCCCAGGCCGGGACCGGGGAACGGCTGGCGCTCAACCATGTTCTCGGGCAGGCCGAGCTCGCGACCGACCACGCGGACCTCGTCCTTGTACAGCAGTTTGACGGGCTCGCAGAGCTCAAACTGCAGATCCTCGGGCAGACCGCCCACGTTGTGGTGAGCCTTCACGCCGTCTTGGGACTCAAGAATGTCAGGATAGATGGTACCCTGGGCGAGGAAGCTGACCTCGTCGCCAACCTTGCGGGCCTCCTCCTCGAACACGCGAATGAACTCGGCGCCGATAATCTTACGCTTGGCCTCGGGCTCCTCGACGTCCACGAGCTTGTCCAGGAAGCGGTCGGTGGCGTCAACGTAAACCAGGTTGGCATCCATCTGGTTCCTGAAGACGTCGACGACCTGCTCGCTCTCGCCCTTGCGCATCAGGCCGTGATTCACATGCACGCAAATGAGCTGCTTGCCGATAGCCTTGATGAGCAGGGCCGCAACTACAGAACTGTCGACGCCGCCGGAAAGGGCCAGCAGGACCTTCTTGTCGCCGATCTGCTCGCGGATTGCGGTGACCTGCTCGTCGATGAACGCCTGGGCAAGTTCGGGAGTGGTGATACGCACCATATCGTCGGGACGCTTGTTGGAATCCATGCAGGGCTCCTTTTCGATTCGATGGAACGCGCCGCGCATATGCAAACGCGCTGTCATATGTCCTCATTATATGCAGAGCGAGGTTCGTTTCCCATCGCTGCGACGGAGCTTTTTGCAGGGGCGGCAGTTTTTCCTTATGCCAAGGTCAGCTAGGCTTCGGTAGCCACCTTAAGAGCATCGCCAATAGACTCTTCCTTTATGCGTTCGGCATAATCGTAGGCGATACCCACAAATTCCAGTTCCGGGCAACAGGAGTAAAATGGCTGCTATTGTTGTCAGCTGTTGGGAGATGGAAGATGGACTGCGATGGCTACCCATGCGTTCCCATGCCGTTGATGTGCACTGCCTTTGTGCCGGGGCAGATTGACGCTGCGGTTGCAGGCATTTCCGACCTCGATTCGCGCGCCATTGCCACGGCAGAAGCGCTGTACTTTCGCGGACAGGCCACCCTCGCTGCCAAGACGGCGCGCCCCTATCTTGACGTCACCGATCCCGCGCTGCGCTATTCCGCATGCTTTATCTGCGGATACGCCAGTCTGTCGCTCAACCGTATCGCCGACGCCCGCCGGTGCCTTGCGGGCATCCTCGATACGCCGGCCGACGAGGAATCGCCCGCCGTCCACGCCACGCATATCCTGTTCGCCTCGGCCGCGAGCGTCCTGCTGCACTTGCCTTCCCCGTATTCTGCCGAAGAGTTTTATCCACTTGCGGCGCACCTACCCGAAGGCCTGCGACTGTTCGCCAGCTACGTGATGGCGCACGCCTTGTATCTGCGCGGCGAATACGGCCGCAGCCTGGGCATGGCGGAAAACGCCCTAATTATGAAACAGGGAAGCTATCCCATCTCGGAACTGTTCCTGCACCTGGCAGCTTCCATGGCATGCATGAGCCTCAAGGACATCGACGCCGCAAAAGCGCATTTTGGAGCCGCTTGGGACATTGCGCGTCCCGACGGCCTTATCGAACTCATCGGCGAGCACCATGGCCTTTTGCAGGGACTCATCGAGGCATGCCTAAAATCGCAATACCCTAACGATTTCGCACGCATCATCGAGATTACGTATCGATTCAGCTACGGCTGGCGGCGCATCCACAACCCCGATTCGGGCGAGGACGTGGCCGACGATCTAACGACCACGGAATTCACCATGGCCATGCTCGCCTGTCGTGGGTGGACCAACGCCGAAATCGCACGCCATATGGGAGTATCGCCGGGCACCGTCAAAAACCGCCTATCCGGCGTATACGCAAAGCTTGGCATCGGCACACGCGCCGAGCTGGTCGCGCATATGCTGCGTTAGCGACCGGGCTGCCAAGCGCATCGAACGCGTTCCGGGACCCGGCGCTTCGCTCGCCTAAATTGGACATTTTGACCCTTGAACGGCACTACCGCCACGGGGCGCCATCTCGCAAAATTGGATTATTTCCACCGATACCTGCGGGATGGGAGCCCAAGATGCTTGATCGCCGTTCGTTACTTGTCGCCGGAGCGTCCTCGCTGGCGAGCATTATGTTGCCGCGCATGCCGGGAAGCGCAAACGCCTTCATATTGCCGTTCACGCCCACCGAAGCCCATGCCGACGAAAAAGATCCCTTCAGGGTGCTCGTGCTCTCGCGCACCATGTTCGGTGTGGTCGTGGTCGACGTCGCCAACAAGAATACGCCCATCACGGGGGCCCAGGTCACGCTCACATCGCGCTATGCCGCAGGCAAGCAGCTCACCGCCACTACCGATGACGAAGGCACGGCCATCTTTGAGGTCGCGCCGCTTTCGGAAGGCTACGTGGACGAGGCAACGCTTCTCGACGCGTACGACTTTAACGGCGGCATCTCCATTAGCATGGCGGGCTACCGCGATGTCGAGATTCCCCTCGCGCGCGTCCAAGGTGGCACCGCTATAACCGCGCCCACGCGTCCGCTTTCCGACGGCGAGCCGTACTTCCGCCAGCTCACATTCGACGAATGGGACATCCAGTACGCCGACGCCACGTTTATTGCAATGCCGAAGGACGACACGGCAAACGAGCAGCCCGATACGCACGCCTTTACCGTGCAGGCACATCTGCCGCAGGGCGGGCAGGCAACGCTGCGCATCAACAAAGTGACGCCTGCCGCGGGCAGCTCACCCGAAACCGTCACGCAGATTGGCCAAGTCAAGGCCAGCGCATCGGGTTCGGATAATCTGGCAACGTTCACACTCGAAGACAAGTTCCTCGATGCGGCATCGGGCCTTCTGGAAGAAGGGTGCAAGCTGCGCTTTGTCCTCGACTATCAGGGCAAAACCTACACGCTCTCATCCCCTATGACCGTTGTCACTGCGCCGGCCGCAAAGTCGGAATCGGGCTCGACCACCATCATTCCCACCACCATGGACCAAGGGGTCACTCCGTTTGATTTCCCCGCATCGTTTCCCGGCATCGGTGGTAATAAGTTCACGTGTTGGATGCCCACATTTCCGATCCTCTTCGATTTCTCGTTTGCTGGATACGTGCTGTTTGGCGGAGGATACAAACCAGCCAGCTATATGAACGATTCGGGCAATCCTGATCCGGAGTACTGGAAGAAGTCACCGCGTGAGTCGGGCGCCAAGCAGGCAAACCGCTACCTCGACGAGATGGAGGGGAAGTGGAATCAGTACAAAAGTATGAGTGCCGGTTCGGGCACCGATCCAAGAAACACCAAGCTCCTTCGCCACCATTGCACGCCGCTGTTCACGATGGATATCGCCACACAGCTGTACGGCTCGCTCGCCTACGATTGGGTGGGCAAAACCTGGGGTAACAACAACGACCCTGCATACGGCAATATTAAGGCCTTCTTCCAGTTAAGAACTGACCTCAATTGGACCGAGCAGTTTACCCTAGGACCGGTGCCATTTTTCCTAAACGTCAACCCTTGGGTGCTGGCGAAGCTGGCGCTCGCTGTGGGTGCCCGCACGCACGGCAGCGGCGCGGCGTTTTTCAAGAACATTTCGCTCGACTATTCCAACACGTCGGGCTCGTTCACCATCCAGATCGGACTTGCCGTCACCTTTGGAGCCGGCGTTGCAGGCGTCGCTTCGTCTGCCGTGCGCGGTGCCGCATCCCTCACGCTGTTCATTGGGTACGAGAAGGCAGATGGACACCAGCTTCCGCGGCTACGCGTGGGTGCAGACGTCGATGTCGATGTGATACTCCAGTTCGTAATGTTCAAGTGGACCACCAAGGCTTGGTCGGGGTCGTGGCCCACACTCATCGATTCGTGGAATATGTCGGTGAACAATGACGACCGGTATGTGCCCCAACGCTCTGAGCTGGCATTGGGTGGAGATACGCCTTACACGCTGGATGCCTGCTTCGGCACGCCCGGCAACACCGAGGCAGGTGGTGTGCCGCAGTTTATCGCGTCGGCCACCATCGTCACCAATTCCGAGCTGCTCGCACGCGCCGAGGTTGCAGCCGCCGCGATAAACGTCGCGCCTGTCGTGCGCGATTGGGATCAAGCGGTCACGCGCATTGAGCTCGAGGCGGATGCAGAAAGCGACGACACGGGACAGGTCGAACATTTCGTCCATGCGCTGATGGAGAACGACGAAAATGCCGCACCGATGTATGAGTACACCTACATCGGTCAGTCAACGAACGCCGTTGCGGACCCGAACGCCAATTCTGCCGGCGTGTCGGAGGACGAGCGTGGCGGCATAAAACCCTCGAGCGACAACGTGCTGTTTTCCGGCGTGCTCAGCGAAGCCCACATGAAGCTGGCAATGATTGCCGGCGTAGAATGCCTGTTCCGTATCGCCTCGGTGTGCTACGGCGACAATGGCCGCTCGCGCCTGGTGGTGCACACAAGGGCAAACGGCACGTGGTCCGCCCCCACGCCCGTGGACTTCCCCCTTGGGTTTGGCGAGGGCGACGTGGAGCGCGACGGCATATACGATTACGACTTCGACGTGGTGGAATATACGGACGGGAGGGGAAACCAGGACGCCTACGTGCTGCTGGTCTCGGGCGAGCGCCCCGACGGCGACAACACCCTTTTCGATACGGCAAGCACAGCCGGCATACTGTCCGTCGTGCGCCTGCGCATAAGTAATGACGAGACCCGCGTGGTGTCGCATACGTCATGGCGCAGCATCTCGCGCGGCCGCCTGCAAGAGGATGGCTACCATTGCCTGCAGTGCCCGCGTATCACGGTGGGCAAGACGCTGGTCGACGGGCGCCTGTCGGGTGCCTACCTCCACCGCCGCGGAACCACCGCAGAAAAGGCGCTCGGCAGCGAGGCCGAGGTTGCGCTGGAGTGCTTTACCCTGTGGTCGGACGTTTCGGGCGACAGCCTGACGTTCCGCCAAGTTCTTCGCTTTCCGCAGGCACCGTCGAGTATCGAGCTGGGCGAGCCCGAGAATATCAACGGCAAAATGGTGGTGCCCGTTACGTACGAGACCGCAAACGGTTGCGGCTGCGCATCGTACGCCGTGATCGGCCAGTCTATCGCGGGCTGGGGCGTTATGCCGCCGGACGCCGCGGTGCCCCATGCGGTGCCATGGCCGCAGCACACGGGCTTTTTGGCCACCGTCAACGAACAACTGCAGCATATTACTTGGACGCGAGGCGCATCGGCATTTGCAACGCAGCCCGTGGGTGCCGCAGGCTGTGGCCCGGCATCGTTTAGCGTAAGCAACAACGGCAGGTGCGTGCTCTATGTAGAGAACACCGATGGCAAGGTGGGACAAACCTACGACGAAGAAGGCAACCCGGTAGCAGTGATGGGCAAGCACTTCCGCATCTTCGCCAGCACCTTGGCAGGCGATCTGTTCACGGAGCCGTTCGTGATGTGCGAGCTGGACCATCCCGTCGATCAGATAACGACATTTTTGACGTCGGGAGGCATGCTCTCCGCGCTCGCCACGCACATTGTGAGTGCCGAGCAGAGCAAGGCGGAGCTGCACGGCATCGAAGTGCCCTTGGTGGCGTGTGCCACTCCGACGGGCGCGGTCGCTACCTCGGGCGCGGTGGTACCCGGAGCAGCAGGCGAATCCTTCATGGTCACGGTGCGAAACGACGGCAACACCTTGCTGACCGCCGGCACGATCGATCTGTACCGAGAGGGCTCCAGTCAGCCGTTCTCCAGCGCATCCATCGGATTCGGAGTGAACGCACGCATGGCTTCGATCTACGATCCAGAGCTTGCCGAGGACGCTTCGGCCAACGACATGGCACACGTGAAGTACGCACTCGAGACGCTGGGCACACGTTTTGCAACGCACCCGCTGGTAGCCGACAACGGCAACGCCGTGCTGGCACCGGGTTGCACGGCACAGTTCCGCATGAGCTTCGCCATCCCCGAGAGTTGGAGCGACGAAGTGGGCAAACGCGTAACGCTGTATGCGAAGGCGCGTAATCTGGTGGCGCTCGATCCCGTAACGCTCGAGGAAATTCGACCGGGCGCAAACTCGGCGCTGGGTGCCGTACTGCACGAGCTTCATGTGCCCGACGCGGCATGCGAACGCTCGGAAGTTCAGGTCGGTGTATGCGACAGCGCGGATACGACAGGACTTCACGACGCCCCGATGACGGTCGACGGCGATGGTGGCTCGAGTGGCGGCGGTACTGACGAGGGCGGCGGCTCCGGCGGAAGCAGCTCCGGCAGTGGCAAGGACCACGACAATAACAAGCGCTCCGGAAAAGCGGGCGCACTTGCGGGCACGGGCGATGTCAACGCTCCCCTTACGGCAGCCGCTGCAGCACTCGCCGCGGCAGGCGCCGGCCTCGTCGCCTACAGCGCCCGCCGCACGGCGCTCGAAACCGACACCGCCAATGAGGTCAATTCGGATAGGCCTCGCTAGCTCCTACTTACTTTTGTGAGAGGCGCCGACTCGGCTAATCGAACATCAAAATGGGCTGGTTCTGGATACCCAGAGCCGGCCCATTGCGCATTAGATGTCGTCTGAGGAGTCGAGTTCTGCCTCGAGCTTGGCGCGGCGTCTTTTCGCCGTGAAAAACGTTGCACACAGGACAGCAAACGTGGCCGCGAAAATCGTCGCACCGCAGAACACGCCCGTGGCCAGGTTCGCCAACCAAAAGACGCTTTCGAGCAGTACGATCTGCGCCTCAGCGACACAGCGCATTGCGGCAATAACAAGCGCGAACGCGGCGCTTATGGAAACCATGTTCGCCATCGCCATGTGGACATAACAATTTCGATTCGCTATTCAAACTTACTCGGACAGAACCGACTCGGTTTTATCCGAGTAAACTCGAGCATAAACTTGTTCATGCGATACAATTAACTCGGACAAAACCGAGTCGGAAGGAACCGAGTAAGTGGAATTCATTGGCAGGGAGCTTGAACTCGCCCGTATTAAGAAAACACTCAATGCGCCCGAGCAGCGCAATGTTCTCATTTACGGAAGGCGTCGCGTCGGCAAAAGTGAGCTCATCAAGCAGGCGCTAACCGATTTATCGGACGTCGCAACGATCTATTACGAGTGCCGCCAAACCTCCGAGGCAGACAACCTCGAGAGTCTGTCCGCCCTTGCTGCTGAAGCGCTAAGCTTTCCTCCGCTCGCCTTCACGGGCATCCGCGAGCTCATCGAATTTCTGTTTGCCCAAGCCAAAGACAAGAACATTACCCTCGTTCTCGACGAATACCCCTACTTGAGAGATGCGGTTAAAGGCTTAGACAGCATTCTCCAGACCTCAATCGACGCTCACAGGGAAGACTCACGTTTAAACATTGTCCTGTGCGGCTCCTATGTTGAGATTATGAAATCTCTCATCGAGCATGAAAGCCCCCTCTACGGGCGAATTGATCTCGCGCTTGAGCTTAAGCCCATGGATTACTTTGACGCTGCAAAGTTCTATCCCGCGTTCTCACCCGAGGACAAGGTGCGGCTCTATAGCGTTTTTGGCGGCATCCCCTTTTACAATCGCCTCATCGATCAGTCCCAAAGCGTACGCGACAATATCATCGAGCTCGTCACAGAACCTGGCGCCCGCTTAGAAAGCGAAGTACCGTCCTATCTCAACGCCGAGATCTCGAAGATGACCAACGCCAACGAAGTTTTCGGGGCTCTCGCACAAGGTTACTCCCGTTGGGGGGACGTGCTGGCACAGTCGCACGTCTCGAGCGGTCCGGCCATGGCAGACGTACTCGACAAGCTCATGTCACTCGAAATCGTCCAAAAGCGTGCACCCATCAACGACCCTACGAATAAGCGCAAGTCTGGCTACTTTGTGGTGGACCCACTTTCGCTCTTTTACTATCGCTACGTCTTCCGCAATGCTTCTGCGCGTCAGCTGCTCGACCCGGAAGTCTTCTATGATCGTCACGTCTCCCAAGACTTCGAGGAAAACTACACTCCACATATGTTCGAGGAGATCTGCCGTCAATACCTCGTACGGCAAAACAGGACTGGCAAGATCGAACCGGCTTTCGATGCCATAGGCAAGTACTGGTACGACGATCCCGCAAACAAAACGAGCGGCGAATTCGATGTGGTAACGCAAGACCCCGAGGGCTACGCATTCTACGAAGCAAAGTTCCGCAAATCCCCCGTCACGCAAAAAATGGTCGACGAGGAAATCACCCAAGTCGAGGCAACGGGGCTCAAGTGCCATCGCTACGGATTCTTCTCCCGTTCGGGCTTCGAAGCTGACGAAAGCGATCGAACCGTCTTCATCGACCTGCCGCAGATGTTTGAATAGGACAGACCCCACCCGCATCCCAAGCATCCATTATCTAATCGAACTATTGTTCGATGGAATTCGTGTTGGTTGGAATCGCCCAAGGCCTGGGCTATGCTACCTTGACTATCTATATGACTAAAACGCAGCAAAGGAGCACCGAGAGAGCGAGTATGGCAAAAAACACCGCAAACTATGGTAACGACAGTATCCGCCAGCTCAAGGACGAGGAGCGCGTACGCCTGCGCCCCGCCGTCATCTTTGGCTCGGACGGACTCGACGGTTGCGCGCATGCCGCCTTCGAGATCCTGTCCAACGCCGTTGACGAGGCGCGCCAGGGCTACGGCAAGCTCATCACCCTCACCGCCTTTCGCGATGGCTCTATTCAGGTAGAGGACAATGGCCGTGGCTGCCCGCTCGACTGGAACCCTTCCGAGAAGCGCTTTAACTGGGAGCTCGTCTTCTGCGAGCTCTACGCCGGCGGCAAGTACAACAACAACCAGGGCGGCGACTACGACTTCTCGCTCGGCACCAACGGCCTGGGCTCGTGCGCGACCCAGTACGCTTCCGAGTACATGGACGTCACCGTCTGGCGCGACGGCAACAAGTACTCCCTGCACTTTAAGAAAGGCAAGGTCGTCGGCGCCAAGAAGAAGGCACTCGAGATTGAGCCCAGCGACGAGAACCGCACCGGCACCACCATCAAGTGGCGCCCCGATCTTGAGGTCTTTACCTCGATTAGCATTCCCCACGACTGGTATCGCGAGACCATGCGCCGCCAGGCCGTGGTCAACGCCAACGTGACCTTCCGCCTGCGCATCGAGGACGACAACGGCGAGTTTTCCGAAGAGGATTTTTGCTACCCCAAGGGTATCGAGGACTACGTGCTCGAGAAGGTCGGTACCGACTACCTTACCGAACCCTTCTTTATCGAGGCCGACCGCCGCGGTCGCGATCGCGAGGACCTGCCCGACTACAACGTAAAGATCACCGCGTGCATGTGCTTCTCGCGCACCTTCATGATGCAGGAGTATTACCACAACTCATCGTGGCTCGAGAACGGCGGCTCGCCCGAGAAGGCCGCGCGCAGCGCTCTGACCAGCGCCATCGATGCCTATATTAAGCAACAGGGCAAGTACAACAAAAACGAGACCGGCATTAAGTGGCAAGACGTCCAGGACTGCCTGGTACTGGTGACCAACTGCTTCTCCACCCAGACGTCCTACGAAAACCAGACCAAGAAGGCTATCAATAACCGCTTTATCCAGCAGGCCATGACCGCCTTCTTTAAGGAGCGCTTCTCGACCTACTTGATCGAGAACAAAGACGCTGCCAACAAGATCGTGGAGCAGGTGCTCATCAACAAGCGCTCGCGCGAGAACGCCGAGAAGACGCGCCAGAGCATCAAGACCAATCTGCAGCAGAAGACCGACATGGCCAACCGCGTGCAGAAGTTCATCGACTGCCGCTCCAAGGACAAGAGCCGTCGCGAGATCTACATCGTAGAGGGCGACTCGGCAGCAGGCGCCATCCGCACCTCGCGCGATGCCGAGTTCCAGGGTGTTATGCCCGTCCGAGGCAAGATCCTCAACTGTCTGAAAGAGGACTACCCGCGCATCTTTAAGTCCGACATCATCATGGACCTTATGCGCGTGCTGGGCTGCGGTGTGGAGATCAAGGACAAGCGCATCAAGAACCTTGGTGCCTTCGACCTGGACAACCTCAACTGGAACAAGGTCATCATCTGTACGGACGCCGACGTCGACGGTTATCACATCCGCACGCTCGTGCTCACCATGCTCTACCGCCTGGTGCCCACGCTTATCGACGAAGGTTATGTGTATATCGCCGAATCGCCGCTCTACGAGATCAACTGCAAAGAGAAGACCTACTTTGCCTACACCGAGCTCGAGAAAAACGGCATCCTCAAAGAAATCGGCGACCAGAAGTGCTCTATCAACCGCTCCAAGGGTCTTGGTGAGAACGACCCGGACATGATGTGGCTCACCACTATGAATCCCGAGACGCGCCGCCTGATCAAGGTGGAGCCCGAGGACGTCACCAAGATGGAAACCATGTTCAACCTTTTGCTGGGCAACGACGAGGCGGGCCGCAAGCGCCATATCTCCGAGCACGGCAAGGAATACCTGGACCAGCTGGACCTGCAGTAGCAGCAAATCGATAACGACGGCCTATAAGAAGTTCAAGAGGAAATCGTGGCAAAGAAGAAGACGAAGAACCAGCCAAAGAAAAAGCGGGTCAACGCCGAGAACGTCATCGGCCTGCACTCCGAGGTCACCGACCAGCCGATTACGCAGACGCTCGAGGTCAACTACATGCCCTACGCTATGAGCGTCAACGTCTCGCGTGCATTCCCCGAGATCGACGGCTTTAAGCCCTCGCACCGCAAGCTGCTCTACACTATGTACAAGATGGGCCTGCTCAAGGGCGAGCGCCAAAAGAGCGCCAACATCGTGGGTCAGACCATGAAGCTCAACCCGCACGGCGATGCCGCGATCTACGAAACGATGGTGCGCCTGGCGACGGGCAACGAAGCGCTGCTTGCCCCCTTCGTGGAGTCGAAGGGCAACTTTGGCAAGTACTATTCGGGCGACCTGAGCTACGCCGCCTCGCGTTACACCGAGGCCAAGCTCTCCCCCATCAGCGCCGAGATCTTCAAGGACATCGACAAGGACCCGGTCGACTTCGTCGACAGCTACGACGGCGCCATGAAGGAGCCGCGCCTGCTGCCCACCACGTTCCCCAACATCCTTGTCTCGGCCAATAAGGGCATCGGCGTCGCCATGGCGTCCGACATCTGCGGTTTCAACCTCAACGAGGTCTGCACCGCCACGATGCACTACCTGCAGGATCCCGACTGCGACCTGCTCGAGTACATGCCCATGCCCGACTTCTCGACCGGCGGCGAGATTATCTACCGCCGCGAGGAGATGGAGAAGATCGTCGAGACCGGCCTGGGCAGCTTCCAGATTCGCTCCCGCTGGCGCTGGATTCCCGAAGAGCGCATCATCGAGGTCTACGAGATCCCCTACACCACCAAGACCGATGTCATCATCGAGCGCATCGTCAAGCTCTCCAAGGAGGGCAAGGTCAAGGAGATCGCAGACATCCGCGATGAAACCGACCTTTCGGGTCTGCGTATCGCCATCGACCTTAAGCGCGGTGTCGACCCCGACAAGCTCATGGCCAAGCTCTATCGCTCGACCACGCTGCAGGATTCGTTCTCGTGCAACTTCAACGTGCTCGTCGACGGCTATCCCCGTGTTATGGGCGTGCGCCAGATCCTGCACGAGTGGGTCAAGTGGCGTATTGAGTCCACGCGTCGCCGCATTAACTTTGACCTGGGCAAAAAGTCCGAGCGTCTGCACCTGCTGCACGGCCTTGAGGCAATTCTGCTCGACATCGACAAGGCCATCGCCATCATCCGCGGCACTAAGCTCGAGGCAGAGGTTGTACCCAACCTTATGAAGGGTTTCGACATCGACGAGACCCAGGCCGAATTTGTCGCCGAGCTCAAGCTCCGCAACATCAACGAGGAGTACATCCTCAACCGCACCAAGGACATCGCCAAGCTCGAGGGTGAGATCGCCGAACTCGAGGAGATCCTCTCGAGCGAGGACAACATCAAGAAGGTCATCAGCGACGAGCTGGCCGCGGTTAACAAGAAGTACGTGATGCCGCGCCGCACGGGCAGGATCGAGCCCCATGAGGTTATCGAGGTAAGCTTGGAGCCCGAGGTCGAGGAGTACCCGGTTACCATCATGCTTTCGCGCGATGGCTACCTCAAGAAGATGACGGACCGCGTACTCAAGAAGGCGACCACGCTCAAGTACAAGGACGGCGACAAACCCTTTATCGAGTTCCCGTCCTCCAACACGCACGAGCTGCTGGTCTTTACCAACAAGAGCCAGGTGTACAAGTGCAAGGTCGCGGCGTTTGAGGATACCAAGTCGGCCCAGCTGGGCTCGTACCTTCCGACCGATCTCGAGATGGAACCCGACGAGAGCGTCATCTGGGTCATCGACCCCGAGGACTACAAGGCCGACGTGCTGTTCGTCTTTGAGAACGGCCGCGTGGTGCGTGTCGCGCTTTCTGGATACGCTACCAAGACCAACCGCAAGCGCCTTAAGAACGCCATCTACGGCGGCAGCAAGCTGCTGTATGCGCAGGTGCTCAAGGAGGACCGCGACCTCGCGCTGGTCTCGAGCGACTACCGCCTGATGAACTTCAACACGTCGCTGCTCAAGACCAAGACGACCACCAACACGCAGGGCGTCCAGGCCTTTACGGCCAAGAAGGGCCGCTCGGTCACCACCGTCGGCACGACCGAGGAAATCCTTGGCGCCGGCGTCTCGGCCGAGAAGTTCACCGCGCAGAGCCTGCCCTCCGCCGGCGCCCTCATGAAGGAAAATGACATGCCGAGTTTGTTTGACTAAAACAACGGCGACTAAACCGTCATGGTTTTACAAAGCAGCGGGGCCCGGAGCGCAGTAAACGCTGCGCCCCGGGCCCCATGCATTACACCAGCATCATCCCTATAGACAAAATGCCGCATAAAGCGGAACAGACATAAGCCCATCATTCATTCCAAAGGGCTTAGTCGATAGCCTGATAAGGCGCACGCCCGGATGGGTCTTTTTAAGTGAGGACAGACTTCGAGATCTTGTGTTCTCCCCCGCCTTGACTTCAATCGCAGACAAGCATCCCTGCTTCTCTACTACAAAGTCGATTTCCGCACGATTATCTCGCGCCCAATAATGCAGTGGATAACCCATGGCTGAAAGCTGTTGGGCAACGTAGTTTTCGGTAAGTGCACCCATGAATGTGCCGCCGATACCGGCAAGAATATCGGCGCGTTGAGCACCGGCCTTGGAGACCAGCAGCCCTGTATCCGCCTGATAGATTTTAAAAGCAGAAGGGTTAACGAAGGCCTCTAAGGGGCTTTCGATCTGCCCGACTAGGCTGCAGCGCGCCACCGTACCCGACAATACAAGCCAATCGAGAGCATCTCCAAAGAGAGACGCATTGCCCCCCGCTCGCACTACCTTGTATTGAAATTTACGATTCTCTTTGGCAAGCTGCTGTGGAATGGAATCGAAGCACGCACGCGTCTTTGCACTCAAGCGTTCATCAGCATATTTATTGGTGTCGGCGGAATATCCGTCGAGAATAATCCGATGCTTTTCGGCCACATCAATGATTGACTGATCATCGATGTACGTTTGGACCGCCTCGGGCATTCCGCCAACAACAAGATACTGTCGATAGAGCCCAAGCGCCTTTTCATGAAGGCTTGGCGCAAGAGGACCCATTATCTCGAATGATGAGCGTATCTCGTCGACCAGCTGATCGTGCCCCATCGCCCAGAGAAACTCCTCGAAATCGAGTGGAGTCATCTCAATCAAGTCGGTCTTTCCGACGGGGAACGAATACGACTGATGGTTAATGGCAACCCCAAGAAGCGACCCGGCAGCCGCAACGTAATACTCGGGAGCATCTTCGCAAAAGTATTTAAGGGAAGTGAGCGCTTCCTCGCATGCCTGGATCTCGTCAATGAACAGTAAGGTTTTGCCAGGCACGATACGCTGTCCCGTACGAGCCTCGATCGCACGTACGATCGAATGAGGGTCAAGACCGCCCGAAAAATCCGCTCGCGCCGACCGGTCGTTCTCAAGATTAACGTAGACAACCGATTCGAAAAGATCCTGGGCGTACGTTCTGAGCAAATAGGTCTTGCCACACTGGCGCACGCCTTTGACCAGCAAAGGTTTTCTATCAGCTCTGTCTCGCCATTCCCTAAGGAGCTCGTCTGCCTTGCGACGCATACGTAACCTTCCCTCATGAACTTCTATTTGACAATATTTTAACGCGGATTAATTTGTTTTCAGTTATTTTTCTGCGTTTAATAATTGTTCTATACGCGCTTGAGGGAATGCGCCCCTATTCATGTACTCGCGCTACATTCGATTGCACGAGACACCAGCGAAAGGGACCCAATGCAGAACGATAAAAACGGCATTGCACAGCTCACCCCGGAGCAGATCACGCTCTTCAACGCCATGTTCGGTATGCAGAGCTAGCCAAAATGGATGCAAGCGGTGGCTGACGGAATTGTCCGCGGGAGCATCAACGCATGGCAATCAGCACTCCTCTTGGTAAGGGCAGCAAGCATTTCCGCTAGTGCTGATTGCCATGCAATCTTCTTGTTCATAGCTGCGCCGCCTGCCTGAAATGACCCGCAGTCAAGATGAACTGCAGGAATCATGGCGAGTCGTAACCGCTCGCAAGCCTCCTTCGGAATAGGTGCTGAGCAGTTCCTGGGCATGGGTGAACTCGGGTCCCCGCCTCCAACCGAGCAGGCGGTTGACCGCGAGATTTCCCTGGACGTTGTGGACAAAGAGCAGATAGGCGTCCTCGCGCGAAAGCCCAGTCTCCTCCATGATCGAGGGAACCATCTGCTCGGCGCCGCGCTCGACGACGCGCTGTGCCACCCGGGCGTACGCATCGTCATCCGAGTAGAGCAGATAATAGTCATCGTTTGCCGGCGGACGCTGGCAGAGGGCGCCCGCCTCCGTTCCCTCGAGCGGCGGCACCGCCGCCAAGGCCTCGTCGATAAGCGCGTCGAGCAGGGCGAACTTGTCCTCGTAGTGCAGATAGAACGTGCCACGGTTGATATCGGCGCGTCGGCAGATATCCGCTACCGTCATCTTCGCGAAGCCGACCTCGGCCAGCAGCGCGAAGAACGCCTCCCGTATGACCGAGAGTGTATAGCGTCGGCGACGATCGATCTTCCCCGCTTCCATTACCCCTCCAATTGCAACGCTCGACAATGCCCGGCAAACGCTCGTTTATCGACAGCAGGCCGAAGCTGTTCATTGCTCTTAAGCAAATCGACATGGATACTTTTTATAGACACCTGTTTATAATAGCTGAAAGAAGGTATCCAGTGACCCTGTACGAGCAGCTCGTTATCGAGCTCACCAACCAATCGTTTTCCCTTCAGGCCGCCTACCGCAGCGGCGGCACGCCCTATGAGCTGAGTGACCGCGAGCCCGAGCCCTACGACCAGCAAATCAGGGACTTCGCCCGCATGATCGAGGAAGCCGATTGCGTACTGGTGGGCGGGGCCTCTGGGCTCTCCGCGGCGGGCGGCGGCGACTTCTATTACGAGGACAACGCAACCTATCGCAGGCATTTCGGCAAATTCGCCGAGCGTTACGGTTTCAAGGGCGCTTTCGAGGGGTCGTTCTACCGCTGGCCCACCGCCGAGGCGCGCTGGGGATACCTCGCCACCTTCCTCGACACCACGCTCAACGCCCCGCTGCGCAAGCCCTACAAGGACCTCGACGCCATTCTCGCCGAGAAGGATTTCTTCGTGCTCACCACCAACCAGGACACGCAGTTTGTGAAGCTCTACCCCTGGGAGAAGGTGGCAGAGATCCAAGGCGACCACCGCTTCTTTCAGTGCTCCCGCTGTTGCACCGACGCGGTGTGGGATGCGGTCGAGCCGGTCTCCAACATGGTAGAGGCCATGGGAGACGGCCTTGAGGTTCCGACAGAGCTCGTGCCGCGCTGCCCGCACTGCGGGGCAGAGGCGTTCCCCTGGGTTCGCGGCTACGGCAACTTCCTGCAGGGCGAGCTCTACGAGGAGCAGTACCACAAGGTGTCCGACTGGCTCGACGCGCACGCGCGGCAGAGGATCCTTTTCCTCGAGCTGGGCGTGGGCCGCATGACGCCCGCGTTTATCCAGGAGCCGTTCTGGGCCCTCACGGCGCAGTTGTCGCAGGCTAGCTACATCGCCGTGAACAACAGGACGCAGTTTCTCCCCCGCGCGATCGAGGATTGGGGGCTCGCCGTTCGCGCCGACATCGCCGACGTGCTCGCCGACGTGCGCAAGACGCTGGGGAGGTAGCACATGGAAACGGTGAAAGCAGTTCGCATAGGCAGGGCGCTAGCCGAGGCGGATCTTGTCATCATCGGCGCCAGCAACGGGCTGGACATGGCAGAGGGGCTCAACCTCTTCTGCGCCGATGCTCATTTCCGAGAGGCGTACGGCGACCTCGCTCAGGCCGACGGCATCGGCTGCATACTGCAGGGGCTCGCCTCCCCGGATGCCAGCGTGCGAAGCCGATGGGTCGAGCGGTTCCATCAAAAGGAGTATGTCGAGTATGAGCCCAGCCCGCTCATGAACGGGCTGCGGCGTCTTACAGAGCACGCTGACACCTTCGTGATCACGTGCAATATCGACGGGCACTTCGTACGCGCAGGGTTCAACGAGAACCGCGTGCTCGAGACGGAGGGGAGCATACGCACGTCGATCGACGAGCGGCGTCTCGCCCATCCAGACGCCCTCGCCACGGCCCAGCTCGAGGAGCTCGAGCGCCTTGTGCAAGCCCATCGCAACGGCAGGGTCGCCATCCTCGAACTTGGCGTGGGACTGCGCAACGGCATCATAAAGCACATGCTCGCCCAGATCGCGAACGTCTGCGAGCACGCCACCTACATCGTGTTCAACTACAGCCAGGCCATGGCGCCCGACGCCTCGTGCGAGACGATTCTCGTTGACGGCGATATGACCCCGGCTTTCGAGGAGATCGCCCGATGCCACCCCTAGAAAGAGAAGCGCGTAGGCTTCGAAGCCTTATCGACGATGCCGACGCCATCATCGTCGGCATCGGCTCGGGCATGTCGAGCGCCGCCGGGTTCAACCATTACAACCGCGCGGGCATGGCGCGCGCAGGAATGGCGGACTGGCAGCAAGCCTTTGGCTTCAAGAGCCTTTTCGACGGCTTCTACCACCTCTACCCCAGCCTCGAGCAGCAATGGGCCTACTACGCGCGATATATCGATTTCATGCTGCGCGAGCCGACCTCGCAGCCCTATCTCGACCTACGGTCCCTCATCGGCCATAAGGATTACTTCATCCTGAGCACCAATGTAGACACCCAAGTCGAGAAGACGTTTCCCACCGAGAGGATCTGCAACTATCAGGGAAGCTTCGCGCACCTTCAATGCAAGCAGCCATGCTGCGACGAGCTCTTCGAGGCGAGCCCCTACGTCGAGCGCATGCTCGCGGGCATGGCGGGGTTCGAGATCCGCAGCGAGGATGTCCCCCGATGCCCGCACTGCGGCTGGCAGCTCGTGCCGTGGGTGCGCGACGACACGTTTCTGCAGGGTGCGGCATGGCGCGAGAGCCTCGGACGATACGAGCGCTTCGTGCGCGAGCGCAGCGATCGCCGCGTGCTGTTGCTGGAGCTTGGCGTGGGCGAGATGACCCCCGGCATCATCACGCTCCCGTTCTGGAGCATGACCGCAAAGCTGCCGGATGCGCACCTTTTGAGCGTAAACATCTCGGGCGGCTCGGCTCCGCTGCAGCTTGGAAGCAAGGCAGGGGCGATCCAGGCCGATTTGGGCGCCCTGCTCTCGGTGGCGCGGGCAGGTGGCGAGTAACGCGGAGCGGTAGACGCGCAATGAGGTTTTAGTCGCAGCCTCCGAACGAGAGGGCTCGGAGGCTGGTATTCCTGAATCGCAGGTCACGATGGGTTATCGGAATCGCGAAGAGCGGATACCGCCAGTAAGCCCCCTTCGGAATAGGCGTTGAGCAGCTCCTGGGCATGGGCGAACTCGGGGCCTCGTCGATAAGCGCATCGAGCAGCGCGTACTTATCCTCGTAATGCAGATAGAACGTTCCCCGGTTGATCTCGGCGCGGCGGCAGATGTCCGCCACCGTCATCTTCGCGAAGCCGACCTCGGCCAGCAGCGCGAAGAACGCCTCCTGTATGACCGAGAGGGTGTAGCGCCGCCGGCGGTCGATCTTGGTTTCTCCCATCGCCTCTCCAATCTGAGTCGTTTGACAATGTCCAGTAGCTGTTCGTTTATCGACAGGTGCACGCGTTTGTTCATTGCCCCTGCGAAAATCAACAAGGATACTGTTTATAGACACCTGTTTATTTTAGCTGAAAGGGAGCACGGATGACCCTGTACGAGAAGCTCGGCATCGGGCTTGTCAGCCGATCGTTTTCCCATCGGGCCGTCTATCGAAACGGCGGCACGTCATACGATTTGAGCGATTGCGAGCCTGCTGCTTGCAAGCAAGATATCGAGGCTTTTGCCCGCAAGGTGGGGGAGGCTGATTGCGTGTTTACGGGAGAGGCAGGTAGGCAGGCGTTATGAGCATCTGCATCAAAAATCAGATTCAGAATATGAATATCGTCATCGGCTGCACGGTGGGGTGTCCATATTGCTATGCCCGTAACAATGTGAAACGTTGGCATATGATTGACGACTTCGCTGATCCTGTGTTCTTCCCGAGCAAGCTCAAGATGATGGAAAAGAAACGCCCGCAGAACTTTCTCCTTACCGGCATGAGCGATCTCTCCGGGTGGAAGCTGGAATGGCGAGACGAGGTATTTGCAAAGATCCATGAGAATCCACAGCATCAGTTCCTGTTCCTGACCAAGAGACCCGATTTGCTGGATTTAGATACCGACCTGGAAAACGCATGGTTCGGCGTTACGGTGACGAGGAAAGCGGAGCTGTGGCGTATCGACGCCCTTCGGAAAAACGTCAAAGCAAATCACTTCTTCGTTACTTTTGAGCCGCTATTCGACGATCCCGGTACGGTCGACCTTTCCGGAATCAACTGGATCGTCGTCGGTACCATGACCGGGGCGCAGAGCAGGAAGGTTCATACGGAACCGGAGTGGGCATGGTCTTTGACGGGCCAGGCGCACGCGCTTGGCATTCCAATGTTTATGAAGGAAGACCTCGTCTCTGTCATAGGGGACGAAAACATGATTCAGGAATTGCCGGAAGAATTCGAAAGAGTGCTGGAGGTGCAGAGAACATGGCGGAAGTGATCGATGGAATCCTCATCAATGAGGTGGAAGCAAAGAACATCATGACCAAGTCCAGCCTGCCGGTATGCGGCTACTCGGTCAATCCCTATGTAGGCTGCACGCATGCCTGCAAGTATTGCTATGCCTCCTTTATGAAGCGCTTTACCGGGCACAAGGAGGAATGGGGCACCTTTCTTGATGTGAAGCATTGGCCGGAAATCAAGAATCCGAAGAAATACGCTGGACAGCGGGTGGTTATCGGTTCTGTGACGGATGGCTACAATCCACAGGAGGAGCGATTCGGGAATACCAGGAAACTCCTGGAGCAGCTGATTGGCAGCGATGCAGATATTCTGATCTGCACAAAGTCCGATCTTGTGGTACGGGATATCGATCTGCTGAAGAAGCTTGGACGAGTGACCGTTTCATGGTCGATCAACACGCTGGATGAGAACTTCAAGAACGATATGGACTCCGCGTCGAGCATCGAGCGTCGTATCGCTGCTATGAAGCAGGTGTATGACGAAGGTATCCGTACGGTCTGCTTCGTGTCCCCGGTATTTCCCGGCATCACGGATTTTGAGATGATTTTTGAGCGAGTAAAGGATCGGTGCGATTTGTTTTGGCTCGAAAATCTCAATCTTCGGGGTGGTTTCAAAAAAGCGATCCTGGATTATATCGCCGAGAAACATCCCAATCTCGTACCGCTTTACGATGAGATCTATAACAAGCGCAACCGTAGCTATTTTGAAGCGCTTGAAGTAAAAGCCAAGGAAATGGCCAAGAAGTACGATTGCCCCTTTGTGGACAACGAAATGCCTTATGGCAGAGTCCCCCAGGGGCATCCGGTGATCGTGGACTACTTCTATCACGAGGAAGTCCGAGGGTCGGATAATAGCGGAAAAAGAAATCGTTAAACGGAAACCGACGACGATTCGCTCGAGCGATTAGCGTCCACGCGTGGCTTCTGCCGATTGGCGCAACGGGCGACGGATTAAGGGATCGCTCGGGCGGATGATCCCGCTGCAGTACAGGCGGTCGCTCAATTTAGCGGCATGAGCGTTTTCGCACGGAAAACCAGTATCCCCTGTGCCGAGTATAATCGTAGCGAATACAATGGGCACTGAGCATCAATTGAAAGTAGTCAAGAGCCTTTTCGACGGCTTCTACCACCTCTACCCCAGCCTCGAGCAGCAATGGGCCTACTACGCGCGATATATCGATTTCATGCTGCGCGAGCCTGCCTCACAGCCCTATCTCGACCTGCAATCCCTCATCGGCCATAAGGACTACTTCATCCTGAGCACCAATGTGGACGTCCAGGTCGAGAAGACGTTTCCCGCCGAGAGAATCTGCAACTATCAGGGAAGCTTCGCGCACCTTCAATGCAAGCAGCCGTGCTGCGACGAGATCTTCGACGCGAGCCCCTACGTCGAGCGCATGCTCGCGGGCATGACGGGATTCGAGGTCCGCAGCGAGGATATCCCCCGGTGCCCGCACTGCGGCTGGCAGCTTGTGCCGTGGGTGCGCGACGACACGTTTCTGCAGGGTGCGGCATGGCGCGAGAGCCTCGGACGATACGAGCGCTTCGTGCGCGAACGCGGCAATGGCCGCGTGCTGTTGTTGGAGCTCGGCGTGGGCGAGATGACCCCTGGCATCATCACGCTCCCGTTCTGGAGCATGACCGCAAAGCTGCCGAATGCGCACCTGCTAAGCGTAAACATCTCGGGCGACTCGGCTCCGCAGCAGCCTGGAAGCAAGGCAGAGGCAATTCAGGCCGACTTGAGCACGCTGCTCTCGGCGGCGCGGACGGGCGACGGTGCTTAAACCTCCCTGCTAGTCGCTTTAAGGTATCCCTCGTCGTCCACGGGCTCCAGCCACTCGTTGGAGGTCTCCTCGCCCGGAACCTCCAGCGCCAGGTGGGAGAACCAGCTGTCGGGCGCGGCGCCGTGCCAGTGCTTCACTCCCGGGGCGATGTTGACCACGTCGCCGGGGCGCAGCTCCTGTGCCGGCTTTCCCCATTCCTGGTAAAACCCTCGGCCAGCCACGCAGACGAGGATCTGCCCACCGCCGCTTTTGGCGTGATGGGTGTGCCAGTTGTTACGGCAGCCGGGTTCGAACGTCACGTTGTAGACGCCGACCTGCTCGGTGGAAAGGGGCGCGAGGTAGCTTTGGCCGATAAAGTACTTCGCGAATGCGTCGTTGGGGGCACCGATGGGAAACGCCATCTCGTTTTGGTGCTGCGCCTTTGCGTCGGCGGCGTCGTCGTCCGCCCAGACCTCCTTCGCCATGCGGAAGGCCGCCCATGCCTTGGGCCAGCCCGCGTAAAACGCCGCGTGCGTAAGGATTTCCGCTATCTCCGCCCTGGTCACGCCGTTGTTCTTCGCGAACGTCAGGTGATATTTGAACGAAGAGTCCGTCAGGCCCTGCGCCATTAGGGCCACCACCGTCACCACGCTGCGGTCGCGCAGGGAGAGCTCGCCCTCCCGGCTCCACACCTCGCCGAACAGCACGTCGTCGTTAAGCTGTGCGAATTTGGGGGCGAACTCCCCCAGGGCATCTCTGCCCGCCGTCTGCTTAATTGCCATAATTTACTTCCTCTTGTCGATGGTATTAGGCACAAATCTGTCTCCGCGCGGCCAAGCGACCCGGCTAGATTCCCATGCCCATTCGTCGCGCCCGCTCCAGGGCGGGATGCCCGGCGATTTCGCCCACGCCGTTCACGCCGCCGGCGAAAACCGTTCCAGCGAGCGTGCAGCGGGAGAAGCAGTCAACCCATCCCTGCACTGCCTTCTTCGCGCCGTCGAAGGTCGAGCGCCCGTCCTCCGCCGCCGTCGCCAGCAGATACGCCTCGGTGAATGCGTAATCGGAGCCGAAGAGCGGGTTGGCGCGGTCCAGCATGGTCTTGAGCTGGCCGCAAACGCTGTAGTAGTAGACGGGCGTTGCGAACACCAACACATCCGCATCGTGCATCTTGGCGGCAATTTCCACGGCATCGTCTTGGATGACGCAGTGCCCCAGCTTTAGGCAGGCAAGACAGCCCTTGCAGAAGCCGAGCTGCTTCTCGCGCAGGTGCACGGTCTCCACGCTGTGGCCTGCTTCCCGCGCTCCTTTGGCGAAAGCATCCGCCAACGTCTCGGAATTGCCATCCTTTCGAGGGCTTGAAGAGACGATCAAAACCGTTTTGCTCATTACGGAATACCCCTTGCACTCCTTATATTTATTGACGAAAATAAAGGTAATACATAAACCTAACTTTAGGTCAAGGAGTTAATTCGAGATTCGTCCGGAGGGACCATGTACACAATCGGACAGGTGGCGGAAATGTTCGGTTTGCCCGCTTCAACGCTGCGATATTACGACAAGCAGGGATTGTTCCCGGGGCTGGAGCGGGCATCCGGCATTCGCCGATTCAGCGATACGGAACTCGAAGCGCTTCGGGTCATCGAATGCCTAAAGAAGGCTGGAATGGAGATCAAGGACATCCGGCTGTTCATGGAATGGTGTGCAGAGGGTCCCTCAACATACCCCAAACGCAAGGCCATGTTCGAGGAGCGCAAGGCCCACATGGAGTCGGAGATCGTGAACATGAACCGCGCGCTCGACATGCTGAAGTTCAAATGCTGGTACTACGAGCAGGCAATCCAAGATGGCAACGAGGATAGAGTGAAGGCGCTGATTCCCGACAATTTGCCAGAAGAAATCAAAGATACCTACGATAACGCCCACACTCAATAATGCCGCCCGATGCTCAAGGGGCTTTGGCAAGGAGTCGTTTTAGGCAGATATGCAAAAAGAAAGCCTCCGAACCAGAGGGGCCGGAGGCTTTTATTCCCGTTATTTCGCTGGTGGCTTTGCTCTATGGCGGCGCCGAAACAGCATCAGGCGGTACTCGACGGTATCAAGACGCGAGTTCAAAAGCCAGTTCCCGCTATTCTCGCTCAGTGACTAATCCAGTCCGAGTGTTGTCGATGCGTGTCGCGTCTACCGCCTAAGGGCCAATTCGTGCGCAATTTGGGCGAATCAGGCCCTTGATTCGCGATTTTGTGAATGACTCAATTGATTCGCAAAACCGCAGCTCGCCTTTTTAATCACTCCCTAGTTTCCGCCGGGGTTCGTAGCGGGTGGCGTGAAAAGGGGTGATTCAAAGGGTCGGAGAGATGTCTATAGCGCAATCTTCTGGTACTGGCGCAGTGAGGGACTTCTCACCTCCATCAGTCCAAATCGTCAAGCTCCGAAAGACGTCGAGCTAGAGAAAAGGACCTATTGCCCGTCATGGATTGGGTTTACCTGCATGACTAGAGCCCTGGTGTAATTGGCTGGATCACCGTTCCGGGAACCGGTATCGACCTACCTGTCCGCCAAGCTCCTTCTTCAGCTCCAGCCTAGTATCTGACTCGCGCCGCTATAAGCGAAAACCGAAGAGATGCGTCTTAGCCAAGAAAAGAAGGTTAGCCTCATCTTACTGTATGATTCGTGTGTTATAGTTAGATGGCTCTAACTGTTTGGGGGCGACAGCCATGCATGAACGCAAGGGTTTCTGGGACAAGAATGCCAGTCGGTACGACCGTTTCATGCGAAACGACCGGGCGGCGTATGAGAAGATGTATGGGCTGATCCGGCCGGTAGTGAAAGCAAAGACCGTACTGGAGGTCGCCACCGGCACGGGGCTTATCGCAAAGAGCATCGTGAATGCGGCGGCGCACATCGAGGCTACGGACGCCTCTGCAAAGATGATCCTTGAAGCAAAGCGGGACAATCAATCCGCAAAGCTGCACTTTTCCGTACAAGATATGTTCCGCCTGCCCTATGCACAGAAGTCCTTCGAAGTGGTAATCGCGTCCAACGCGCTTCACATAGTGCCGCATCCGGAAAAGGCACTGCAAGAAATCAGGCGGGTACTGAAGGACGACGGCGTGCTCATCGCGCCAACCTTCACCCATGCGGGGAACTCGATTTCCGGCAAGGCAAAAGCCTTTTTCATGAGTATGGCGGGATTCCCCCTCCACAGCAGGTGGACAAGCGAGGAATACCTGCGTTTCCTGCGTCAAAACGGCTGGGCGGTGCAGAAAAGCGCGGTGCTGAAGGCCTCGTTCCCATTGACCTATGCGGAATGCACGAAATCGGAGGGGCCAGATGTCGTTCTTTGAAAACACCCGCAAGCCCGTGGGCCTCGGCGGAAAACTTATGGTTGCCATGATGAATCTGGGCCACAGCCCTGTGGCGCGGTGGGGACTTCGATTTCTACGACTTGCGCCAAATGCCAAGGTGCTGGATTGCGGCTGCGGCGGCGGGGCGAACATAAAACGGCTGCTGAAAAAATGCCCGCATGGCGTCGTCAAGGGCGTCGACTATTCGCCCGTCAGCGTGGAGAAGACTAGAAAGCTCAACCGAATTGCAATTCAGGAGGGGCGTTGCGCCGTTCTGCAAGGCAGTGTGGCGGATATGGTGTTTGAGGATAGCTACTTCGATGCCGCCACGGCCTTTGAGACCGTCTATTTTTGGCCTGATTTGCCCCGATGCTTCCGTGAGGTCTGGCGGACGCTGAAGCCAGGCGGGACAATTCTTATCTGCAACGAGAGCAATGGCGATACGGGCAAGGACGAGAGGTGGACGCAGATCATCGGCGGCATGACCATCTACAAGGACATTGAATTAAAGGCGTATCTGGAGCAGGCGGGTTTTCACGAGGTGCAGATACACAAAAAGAAAAAGTGGCTCTGCGTCACGGCGCGGAAGTAGGGGTATCAAGCACGGGCATTTTTGCATCCATCCTGCACATGGCGATAGGCATGACGGTCATAGCGGCTATGCTGGCGGCAATTATGACAGTTTTTATTCACTGAGGAAGAAACCTATGAAATGTAAAATTGAGAAAAACACCGTGCAGGAGACGCTGATCCTCCCGCTGTATTCCCGGAAGCTGTGTACGGAGTTGTACCCGAACCTTTACAGGGATGAAACAGCGGTTCGTCTGCTCGACCAGATCGACTACGACTTTTCAGAGGCAGAGAAAAACTCCCGCAACCTGATGCAGCGCTTTGGTGCGCTGGAGGTGGCCACACGGCAGAGTGATCTTGCTTTCGAGGTGCGGGATTACCTGAAAGGCCACCCCAATGCGGCGGTGGTCAATCTGGGCTGCGGGCTGGACAACACCGGCAGAACCTGCGACAACGGTAGATGCAAGATCTACAATCTGGACTTCCCGGATGTGATTGCCTTGCGGCAGCAGCTACTGCCCGCCGGGGATCGAGAACAAAATATCCCCTGCGACCTGAAAGACACCGCATGGTTTAGCAAAATCGATGCCTCCCGCGGGGCGGTGTTCTTTGCCTCCGGGGTGTTCTATTACTTTCTGACCCAGCAGGTCCGGGAACTGGTGCGGGGGATGGCGGACGCTTTCCCCGGCAGTGTGCTGGTCTTTGATGCTGCCAATCGGACGGCGGTAAAGATGATCGCAAAAACATGGCTTAAGACTGCAAAAATCAAGGATGTGGGGGCATATTTTGCGGTTTCGGATGCCGCCAAGGAAATCGGCACGTGGGACAGCCGTCTGCAGGTCACAAGTCGCGGCTATATGCTGGGCTACAACGATTTGAGAGACTCTTCTGTCAGCTGCTTTTTCCGGTTTCTCGCAAGGGTCGGTGACAACGGGATGAAAATGCAAATCGTGAAAATAAGATTTTGAGAGGCGAAAACGAAGCGCATTCACTTTGACGTCGAAGAAGACGGCTTTTACGGCGCATATTGGGCGTGCAAGGACACGCATACAGCAGCGGGCACGGATTCAATTGAAACCGTGCCCGCTATCTGATACTATATTATTTTATCGAACGTATGTTCTATTCCCACTCGATGGTTATAGTTTTGCCGCCCCGTCATTCCAGTTACACCCAGTTTTCGGTGCCGCCTCGAGCCGAGTGCCGCCAGGTGACACCATGTCGCGTTTCGTCGGCTTTGGGGACAAAAGCTGGGACAACTCTAAAAACTTTTTTCAAACTCAGGGCTTTGAGTTTTTGTTTTTGTCCCAAAGGGCGCGGCGGGACGCCTTTGCAAGCTCAATATCGCCGAAAACGCCCGTTTTGAAACTCAACCGCCCTTTTGCCCGCAAGCCGCCAGCTACAATCGCAAGTGAATCAACGCGGGCGGCTTTCATGCTGGTTGAAAAACCGCAGGTCGCAGCTCTTCGTCGTCCGCGGGTAAAGTGAGTAGTCTCAGGTGGCTTGCCCATGAGTTGGCGAGCGGGCTTTGAGATTCCGCCGACGTCCGGAAACGCATCGAGCTCCCTTGAATTTCCGGACAGTACATGATATAAGGTAATTGGTTTTCCGTTAGGAAGGCTTCCAAGTGCCGGGGACGTTTTCCCCGGCTTTTTTCTTATCCAGGAGAACAATGCGAGAACTCAGCATCTTCGTCGACGAGTCGGGAAGCGACGGCCTCTCCGACCGCCACTACCTGCTCACCGTCGTCATGCACGACCAATCCGAAAACATCGCGAATTCGATCGCGGCATATGAGGGCGCCCTTCGCGCCAAGGGGCTCCCGGACATACCCTTCCATGCGTCGCCGCTCATGAACGGCAAGGACCAGTACTCGGGGCTCGACCTGAGGACGCGCAAGATGATGCTCGGCTCGTTCCGCGTCTTCTTCCGCCACATGCCCGTAAAGTACCACACCTTCGCATACGCGACCAAGCAGTTCGCCTCGCTCGACAAGCTCGCGGGGGCGATGCGAAGGGATATCGTGAACTTCCTGTTCGACAACCTCGCGGAGCTGCAATACTACGATTTGGTCAAGGTCTATTACGACAACGGCCAGCGCTCCATCGCCGAGTCGCTGCACCGCGCGGTCGAGTACGCGCTGTCGAAGGACGCCGTCGTCTACCGATCGGCGCAGCCCTCCGAGTACCGGCTTTCGCAGGCGGCGGACTACATCTGCACCATGGAACTCACGGCAATCAAATACGCCGAGCACACCGCCACCGCGACGGACGAGAAGTTCTTCGGCAAGTGGTCCGATTTCAAGAAGGGCATACTGAAGGAGACGCGCAAGAAGCTCGTCTAGGGAGGCGATCAGCCCTTGGCGGAGCGTTTACCGACAATGGAGTCTGTTACGGGGGGGGGTTGATAAGACGCCGCTTAGCTGCATAATAGGTTCCAGTTAGAAACCCTCGG